>NZ_JAUBRM010000026.1:0-64703 GCF_036701905.1 Microcoleus sp. MON2_D5 | reverse complement strand
TTCCCAGTGCGAGTGAGGGTAATTTGTTTCTGAACGATTCCTGTGCTACTTTCATTGACTTGGTAAGTAGCTGGGGAGAAATTAATTGTAGGAGGCCCCTGAGCATCCAAAATTTGCAAAGTAGCAGTGTTTTGGGTGCCAATAATGGCATTATCCCGATTGGTGATCCGAAACGCAATTTCTTCTGTTCCCTCAAATTGACCATCCGGAACAACGTTAATTGTGAAAGTTTTGCTATTTTCGCCTGGGTTAAAGGTGAGTTCACCAGAGAAATTGGGGGGAACGTTCCAATCTGTTCCGAAAGTCGCTGAACCAGTAGGAGGTTCTAGGTACACCCGGGAAAAGTTGTTTAGATTCCCAGTGCGAGTGAGGGTAATTTGTTTCTGAACGATTCCTGTGCTACTTTCATTGACTTGGTAAGTAGCTGGGGAAAAACTTACCGTGGGAATACTAAGAATCTGATTGTTAGGTTCAGTTATTCCCAAGGGAGTTTCGTTAGAGCTCGGTATTCCGATCGGGAATATGTTTGGGTTGCCTGTTCCTGTAGTGACTGGTGTCGGTGTCGGCGTCGGCGTCGGAGTTGGCGTCGGCGTCGGAGTTGGCGTCGGCGTGACAGATGTCGGCGTCGGAGTTGGTGTCGGCGTAACAGTTGTTGGCGTCGGAGTTGGTGTCGGCGTAACAGTTGTTGGCGTCGGAGTCGGCGTCGGTGTAACAGTTGTTGGCGTCGGAGTCGGCGTCGGTGTAACAGTTGTTGGCGTCGGAGTCGGAGTCGGCGTCGGTGTAACAGTTGTTGGCGTCGGAGTCGGAGCCGGCGTCGGTGTAACAGTTGTTGGCGTCGGAGTTGGTGTCGGCGTAACAGTTGTTGGCGTCGGAGTTGGCGTCGGCGTCGGCGTAACAGTTGTTGGCGTCGGAGTTGGTGTCGGCGTCGGCGTAACAGTTGTTGGCGTCGGAGTTGGTGTCGGCGTCGGCGTAACAGTTGTTGGCGTCGGCGTCGGTGTCGGCGTCGGCGGTGGTGGCGCTACATCGTTATCAGCGATCGCCACTGTCACCCCTGCAACCCCAATCACATTATACTTAGCATCAGTGCTACTCACGCTGTGAGTAATATTACCGCTGTGCGCCCCTTCGACAATCGTATCGTTAACAGCTTTTACCGTAACGGGTTGAGCGACATTCCAATTATCCGCAGTGAAAGTGATAGGCGCGATCGCTTCAATCTGCTCACCTGTTGTGAGAGTGATAGTAACAGGGGCGCTCGGCTGTGACATTAACTTGATGCCATAACTGCCATCCGCGCCGCCTTCTGCAGCAGTTGTGCTCGTAGGTGTAATGCTGACACCTGCTGTGTCGTTGTCGGTAATAGGTACATTGACATCCGGAATTGTTGTGCCGCTATACTTAGTGTCGGTACTGGTAACAGTGTGAGCGATCGTGCCGCTGTGCGTGCCTTCGGCTTTGCTGTCGTCGGTAGCGGTGACCGTGACTGTTTTGGCAACATTCCAATTCGTGCTGTCAAAGATAACAGGCGCGATCGTATTTATTTCACTTCCGGCATTAAAGTTAATGCTAACAGGGGCGATCGGCTGAGACGTTAACTTAATGTCATAGCTGCCCGTCGCGCCGCCTTCAGTAGCAGTTGTTGCCGTGGGAGTAATAGAAATACCAGCGGTATCATTGTCTTTATTGGTAATGCTAACATCCGCTGCATCTAGGTTGTAATTCGGATCGGTGCTAACAGCAGCCACCGTGACTATTTTGTAGCCAACATCGCCGTCAGCACTGCTATCCTCAACCCCTGTTACTGTTACTGGTTGCGCTATATTCCAGTTAGCCGGAGTGAAAGTTAAGCTATTAGTCGAAACTGTTCCCTCGGCAACATTATCCGTGTTCAAACCGATAGTCACATCAGCAGTCGGCTGAGTATTCAGAACCACAGTAAAGTTAGCCTTTGTGCCATCTTCACCCGTAGTTAATCCCGCCGTCGGATTTACCGTAATTCCCGGAGTTTCATTGTCACTGTTGGTGACATCGATATCATCAGGATTGAGATTATTGTAATTAGCATCGGTACTCACAGCAGCAGCCGTGACAATTTTGTAAACTTGAGGGCCATCAGCTACTAAATCGTCAACGCCAGTCACCGTTATTGTTTGTTCACTGTAGTTAGCGGGAGTGAAAGTTAAGCTATTAGGAGAAACTGTTCCCTCTGCTGGATTGAAACCACTCAAATCGATGGTAACGTTAGCTGTTGGTGCAGCGTTTAATTTGACTGTAAATTCTGCCTTACCGCCAACTTCTGTTGTTGATATTGCCTTTGGACTGACAGTGATGCCGGCAGTGTCATCATTTTTGATAGTAGCCGTAGCGGTAGCCGTCGCAATAGTCGGTGCGCCACCCGGTGAAACTGAATTTGATAAAGTAATGGCAACAGTTTCATCCGGTTCTATATTGCCATCTCCCAACACATCCAAACTAATAGTCTTGGATGTTTCCCCCGCAGCAAAACTGATTTTGCCAGTGGCAGCCGTTGCGCCAGAAGTGCCGCCGATATTGTTGTAATCAGTGCCGTTTGTCGCAGTGCCGGTAATGGCATAATCTACGGTACTCCAAAATTCCGTGCTACCGCTGCGAGTAATAGTAAATGCAGCAGGAGTTTTGCCGGAATTGCCTTCGGTAACTGTGGGATTGTCGGCGACAATTGAATAAGAACTATTCCTGTCCAATATTGCCACTTTTCCTTGACTCGCATCGGCGACACCGCCTGTAATTGTGCCAAAATTGAGGACTAACTGTTCGTTACTGTCAACGATATTGTCAGCTTTAATAGTTACTGGAATATTCTGGGTGAGAGTAGTAGTGCCTGCAGAGAAAGTAAGGGATGTAGTTGAAAGAGTGTAGTCTGCACCTTGAGTAGCAGTGCTGCTGGGATCGATGACAATTGGTACAGTTACATCACTTAAGGGAGTGCCACCGCTGATAGTAACCGGGACATCAATTACTGTGTCTGTCGTGCCTTCATTAACGTTGTAAGTGTTACCTATTTTGGGAGGAACGAAGGATACCGTATTGGGTGTATTCAGCAGAATCGAAACGTTATCTGAACCGTTGTTCGCTACTGCCAAATCCGGGAGAGTGTCAGCGTTAAAGTTGCCTGAAATAATGGAAGTTGGACTTGTCCCCGCAGCCAAGTTAATCGGTGCACTAAAACCGCCATTGCCGTTGCCTACTAAAATTGCAGCGCCGCTGGTTCCTGTTACTGCTAAGTCAAGTCTGCCATCTCCGCTAAAGTCTTTCGCCACAATGCCGGAGAGTCCTGCCCCCGCGCTAACATTAGTGGCCGTGCCAAAGCCGCCCGTGCCATTTCCCAATAGAATTGAGACACTGTTAGAGCTGCCATTAGCTGTGGCCAAGTCGAGGTAAGTGTCTCCGTTAAAGTCCCCAGTGGCGATCGAATTTGGAGTTGGCACATCCCCAAAATTAGTAGCTGTACCAAATCCGCCTGTACCATTTCCTAACAGAATTGAGACATTATTAGAGAAGCTATTGCCAACCGCTAAGTCGGGGAAACTGTCAGTGTTAAAGTTGCCTACAACAACGGAACCAGGAATCGCACCAACATTGAAAGTAGTGGCCGCCCCAAAGCTGCCAGCACCATTTCCCAACAAAATTGAGACGCTACCAGAAACACCTTGAGGGTTAGCGTTTACCACTGCTAAATCGAGGAAAGTGTCGGTGTTAAAGTTCCCGACAGCTATTGAAAGGGGAGTATTACCTACAGTGAAATCATTACCTAAATAGAAGCCACCAGTACCATTTGCTAACAGAATTGAGATATTACTACTATTGACTACTGCTAAGTCGGGGAAATTGTCATTGTTAAACAGTCCCGAGGTGACGTAAAGCGGACTTGAACCTACGGCAAAATTGGTAGCTGTGCCAAAACCCCCTGTGCCATTCCCTAACAAAATTGAAACGTTGTCGTCATTCTGGTTGGTTACTACCAAGTCTGGGAAAGTATCAGCGTTGAAATCCCCTACATTAATACCTCTGGGACCTGACCCTGCGCCAAAATTAGTCGCAGCACCAAAACTATTCAAAACATACTCGTAACCCGCTAATACTTCGGGCTCAAATACCAGCGGCGTTTCTATTTTCCCGGTTCTCACTTCCAGTTCCCAGTCTCCGCCCTTTGCCGCACTTCCCGTAAGATTTTTGGAAGCCGCAACAAAGGCCCCGGTTAACTCACTCAAGCGTTTGACAAATGCTTTACCTGTCTCGCCTGCTGCTACACAGCACCCGTAGAGGAGGATATTAGGTCGAGTGTCGCCGATTGAGTAGGGCACTGGCGAAAACCACTGCTGTAGATCCTGCCGATCGCACTCTATATCATCTAAACTCAAGCGAACGTCGCCGAGTTGCAAGCTACCCGGAGCACCGTGAGAAACGATGTGAATGCTGTCAATATTGCTGCGATCGCTTAAAATTTCAGTAATTTGGTCGATCGCATCCCGGTTCCCATCCAAAACGACTACTTCCGTACCGGGTGTTACTCCGGCAATCAAACTTTGATAATTTTCTACTTTAGAATCAATAAAGGCGATCGCACTTGATGAAACTTGATTATTTAAATTTGGCATAATACACCTACTAATATCTAAAAAAAGACAATGATTTCCCTGTTTCGCGACTGGCCTCGGAAACACTTTCTGAAGGTTGTAGTAACCATAACTGTTTTTTGAGAAAATCTCTGTAAATTTTTCTTTATAAACCCCTATTTAATTAAAGTTTTGATAAAGTTGGGGAATTTTATTAAGTAATATTGCGGATGAGCGAGCGCGAGGTGGGTCGCATAACACAAAAACAATTCAATCGCAAGTGTAATGAGACTGAAATATTAAGAGCGGGATTTTTGATACATATGTGCGATCCGGTTCCGCCGTTCGTTTAAACCCCTGGCGGACTTTCGGGCAAGGGTGAGGGCGGGTTTACGAGACAATTGGTTTTAGGCAATTATTTCTCGTAAAACAGCCCCTACAAGTTATTCGTTAGAATCTTTAAGGGCGATTCCCTACGGGATAGCTTTGCTTCACGTACTTACTTCAAACCCCCACAGAACAAGTGCTTGAATTCAAATCGCTCTCAGAGCAATGCGAAATTAACCGCACTAATATTGCTAGCAGAAACTCCCGCCAGAGAAGCTAAAATCTCCCCTGTTTGGGCAAACCGGATTAAAGTTGAACCGCTATCTTCGGCAATTGCCAATTGCGAGAAACTCAACCCATTACCCAATACTAACAAGTCTTTACCAACCTCAAAGTCAGCAACAGTATCAGTACCGGAATAGGTAGAGAGTAAGAATTTATCATTGCCTACATCCCCTACTAAGGTATCATCGCCCAAATCGCCACTGAGGAAATCGTTACCCTGACCTCCTAGCAGAATATCATTGCCTTGACCGCCGTACAGGGTATCGTCGCTCTTTTCACCAATTACGATGTCTTCACCTCGATTGCCAGAAAGGAAGTCACTAGCCGCACCACCACTCAAAGTATCAAAACCCTTTCCGCCATAAAGCGTATCGTCCCCAATTCCACCATCTGTTAAGTCGTTCCCCTGATTGCCATTCATCCAATCATTGCCATCAAGGCTAAACAGCAAGTCATTTCCTTTTTTACCGCGCAATATATCATCGCTAGCGCTGCCAGTAAGGGTATCATCCCCATCTGTGCTTTCGGTAGTATTTTCCCCATCTTTAACGAATTCAATACCGCTTTCTGGGAATGGTTCATCGGGTGTAGATGGTGCGCTAGAGTCATCAGTATCTAAGGTATTGCGGACTGTTGGGTTGTTAGCTGTCGCCGCCTGAATTTTGGTATTTAGAGATGCACCAGTATTTTCGGAAATCGCCGACTGAATCGTCTTATTTCCGGCTGCGACTTGCAGTAAATCTTGGGCTACTTCTCCTTGTGCGACTTTTTGTATGCGGGCGATTTCTGTCGCGGCATCTGAGGGCGAGGTATTGCTGGATGCGATCGCACCAATTCGCTGATTTCCCTCGGCAATAATAGAGGCAGCATCCGAAGCAATACTAGATACTTGCGGTGCTTGCAGTTGACTCGTCGCCGACTGAATAATCGCCTGCAATTGCGTTGAATTGCTTAAATCGAGAGTACCAGATTTAATTTGATCGGCTATGGTAGAAATTACGCGATCGGCAATCTCATTTTTCGCGGTATTTGAAGCACCGCTAATTAAATCAGTTATCAAAACAATGGTATTTTGCACCTGAGCGTGTGCTGCATAAACCGCCAAACCGTTCGGGTCGTTTTGAGTAATTGCCTGTAGCGGATCGTAGCTAGTCAAGTCAATTGCTGACGACAGTCCCAGTGCAGATTTAACCTGAATTTGCGCCTGATTTTGGTCAGTACCTTGCTCGACCAACTCGGTCATTAGGGTAGTTAACGGAGTGACGACTGTAGCATCAGGTGTGGCAAATAGGGGTGTTTGCTGGGGCAAATAAGTAGAAGTATCGATGCCATCGGTAAGGACAATTTTGCCTTCATTTGGTTCAATATCGCCACTGTTATTTTTGTCGAAATCGTCAAGAGAGACATCTAAGTCAAAGCTGCCATCGGCGTTAGTAATGGTGAAGGGTTCGTTATCATCTCGGATACCGTTAAAGTTGCCATCAAAGAAAACAGTAGCCCCGGCCATGTAACCGTCTATTGCTCTGCCCCTAGTGCTAGAACTGGGCCCCAAACTAAAGTTAGCTAACTCAAATGTGGCCAAGTTATTATCGTAGACTGTTTTGTAATCAAATCCGCAAGGATAAGGTATACGGATGCGCTTACCAAATATTTTGAAACTTTTCTCACAAAATTTGACTGAAATTACCTTAGCTTCAGCACCCAGAAAAGCATTAACTTGTCCTGTGACATCAAACAGTACCGAGGGTTGGCTGATGCGGGAAGTGATTTCCGATGTTCGGATTTTTCCGTCGCCGCCTTGTTTGGGCTGGAATTCTCCAATATCTATCAAATCGATCCCGACTTTTCCTTGAATTCCACCTTTGACATAACCCTCGACAATTTTTGCATCTATCCCAGCACCCACCGCAATACTAGCGTCAAGACTGAGTTCGTCAACATCTGGCCCTGTACCGTCAGCATTTTCGCGATCGCTCACATAAAATCCATCCAAAACTTTGTCAGCAGAACCCGCATCAAAATTCGAGTTTTTCCACTCATTTAATCCGTAGGTATCGTACCCAAATCCTAGATGAGCTGAAGCACTAAAATTCCCTTCTAGTAAACCCTCGATCGGCCCCCAAATTGGAAATTTTTGATCGATATTAAAGTCAAATCCCAGTTGGGGCATCTGATAGCTGAAGACCGGAACATCCGGTTTACCTATCAACAATTGAATTGCGGTTTCTGGTTTTGTCAATAGTGGCAAATCAAAGCCATCAATATCTTGTAAAGCATTTAAGAAGTCCTTGACAGTGGCGCTTGTTTTGGAGTTAATTTGTTGGTTAGCCGTTTGCTGTACAGCATTTGTTGGAACTGGTAAAGCATTCTGAAGATTAGCACTTGGGTCGGCAACATCTATATTACCCAGAGTGTAGGAACCCAAGTCGATTTTATCTGGAGAATTTGCTATTTGGTTTGCCAAATCCACAACTTTATCAACCTTGGCAACCGCATCTAAAAAGCGAGTATCGATATCGCGACCAGATATTTTTGCGGCCAGCTCTAGTACACTGACTATGCCATCCTCATTTTTATCAAACGGCCCCGCTAGACCGATTTTAGACAGTAACTTGGTGTCGGCATTGAGGAAGTTGATAACTGGTCGAAATGGTTTAATGACATCGGAAATTTTACCGATAATTGGTTTGGCAAAATTATTGACAAATGTTCCCAAATCTAGTTGCATATTGTTAAATGCAACTGTGGGCTTTTGCGGCCCGGTGAATTGACCGTTAGCGTAATTTAGGATGGGCCAATCAACTGCTAAGTCGAAGTTATAGGAGGGGAATGCAGCATTGCCGTTGATGCTGGTTTTTGCTGTGAGACCGAGATTAGCATTGCTGCTTAAGCTGGCGTTGAATAAGTCTTTAAACTGATAGTTGCCTTGCAGTTCTGGCAAGGTGAGGCGAGATCCATCATTGGGGCCGCCTAGATTGTCTAAGTCATTGAGCTTGACTTCGAGGTTGGCATCGACTTTAGTAGGGTTGTTGGTATCGTTTGCCAGGTCAACTTGGAAAAAACCTAAGTTCCCTTTAGCCTTGAATTGGTCATCTAGGTTCAAGTCAATGTTGGCGGTTAACTTGGTTTTGTCAGTATCTATGTAGCAGCCGAAATCTTTACTAACACCAACTCCTAGGGACAAGTTGTAGTTGTATTTTGATTTGGCTTTTCCCTCTACATCTAAGCTTAACGCTGGTACTCCTAAATTTTGCGACAGATTGATCTCGGGAAACTGATATTGCTTGCCCAGAGTAATTAGCAAGCTACTTTCATCAGCACTAGAATTCTCAGTTAGAGCAACATTGAAGTCAGATCCCAGTGCAGTGCGGAGGCTACTTTCTAACTGACTCAGAGTTTGATTTCCCTGATTTTTAAGGGTATCGACTAGCTTAGTCTTGAAGTTGCCAATAAAATCTGGGGAAATGTCCTTGAGGGGGCCGACAATGGGTAGGTTAACTGCCTGTAATTGGTCGTCAAGAATTTTCTCAAGTTTATCCAATCCAGCTTCTACGCCGCACCAATTCTTCTGTGTGTCGATGGTACCAACAGGCGTTGGCGGTGTCGGTGTCGGCGGTTCAGGTGTCGGTGTCGGCGGTTCAGGTGTCGGTGTCGGCGGTTCAGGTGTCGGCGGTTCAGGTGTCGGCGTCGGCGGTTCAGGTGTCGGTGTCGGCGGTTCAGGTGTCGGCGGTTCAGGTGTCGGTGTCGGCGGTTCAGGTGTCGGCGTCGGCGGTTCAGGTGTCGGTGTCGGCGGTTCAGGTGTCGGCGTCGGCGGTTCAGGTGTCGGCGTCGGCGGTTCAGGTGTCGGCGTCGGCGGTTCAGGTGTCGGTGTCGGCGGTTCAGGTGTCGGTGTGGGTGTAGTGTCGTTATCCGCGATCGCCACTGTCACCCCTGGAACCACAACCCCATTATACTTAGTATCACTGCTAGTCACATTGTGAGTAAAATTAGCGCTGTGTCCCCCTTCCACAATCGTATCGTCAACAGCCTGCACTGTAACTGTTTGAGCGTCGTTCCAATTATCCGCAGTGAAAGTCACAGGGGCGATCGCCTGAATCTGCTCACCTGTTGTGAGAGTGATCGTTACAGGGGCGATCGGCTGCGAGGTTAATTTGATCCCATAACTGCCATTCGCACCGCCTTCTGTAGCAGTTGTTTGCGTGGAAGTAACAGAAATACCAGCGGTATCATTGTCCTTATTGCTAAGGCTAACATCCGCTACATCTCGGTTGTTATAATTCACATCTGTACTAACAGCAGCAGCCGTGACTATTTTGTAGTCAATATCGCCGTCAGCACTGCTATCCTCAACCCCTGTTACTGTTACTGGTTGCGCTCTATTCCAGTTAGCCGGAGTGAAAGTTAAGCTATTAGTCGAAACTGTTCCCTCGGCAACATTCTCACTGTTCAAACCGATAGTCACATCAGCAGTCGGCTGAGTATTCAGAACCGCAGTAAAGTTAGCCTTGGTGCCATCTTCCCCAGTAATTAATCTCGTCATCGGATTAATTGTAATTCCCGGAGTGTCATCGTCACTGTTGGTGACGGTGACATCATCAGGATCGAGGTTATTGTAATTAGCATCGGTACTCACAGCAGCAGCCGTGACAATTTTGTAAGGTTGAGGGCCATCAGCTACCAAATCGTCAACACCAATTATCGTTATTGTTTGCGGTTGATTGTAGTTAGCAGGAGTGAAAGTTAAGCTATTAGTTGAAACTGTTCCTTCGGCAAGATTGTCACTCCTCAAACCGATAGTAACGTCAGCAGTTGGTTGAGAATCAAGTTTGACTGTGAAATCTGCCTTGCCACCAGCTTCTGTTGTTGATATTGCTTTTGGACTGACAGTGAAACCGGCAGCATCATCATTAGTAATAGTTGTGGTAGCAGTAGCAGTGGTAATTGTCGGTGTAGAATCTAATGCCGAGGGATTTGACAGCGTAACCTCAAGGGTTTCATTGGCTTCGATCGCCGCATCGCCTAAAACATCAAGAGTAATGGTTTTCGATGTCTCGCCCGCTGCAAAATTAATCGTACCAGTCGCAGCAGTTGCACCGGATGTGCCACCGATGTTGTTGTAATCGCTGACGTTGCTTGCAGTACCTGCGATCGCATAATCTACTGTGCTCGCCAAATCAGTGCAACCGCTGCGGGTAACAGTAAAAGTGGCAGCAGTTGTACCGGAGTTGCCTTCTGTAACGGTTGCAACACCAGCAGTAATCGCGTAGTCGATCGGATTAAGCAGAATTGTCACCTTGCTAGCACCCGATCCGATGCGATCGCTATATCCGGAAATCACCCTGTTAAATCCGGCGTAAATCTCGGAATTGACTGGCCCCGTAGCATCAACTTGACCGTTGAGGGCGTAAAGATACGGGGAATTCAAGCTATTTTTTAGCCCGCTTTTGTTATCCCACGCCAGTTGTTCGTTGCTGATTTCTAACTCGACGGGGGAAGCGTTAGTCACAAAGTTAGGCACATTTCCTGGGGTAAGTTCTCCGCCAGGAGGTGTATTGTAGTCATTGCCGAAAACGCTCATATTGCCGTCAACAATGTTCATCTCGGCATCGCGGCTTTGAGTGCTGCCATCCCCTCCATAGCCGTCGTTTGACCCAGAGTCGCCGAGATTTACCGTCCATCCTGACGGGGCTTTGTCGTATTCAACGATGAATTTTGCTTTCTTGATCTTGCCGTCAAAATTGATTTTGGCTACGGCTTCTAACCAACTGTCGCCGTCTGAGTCTTCAGGGGTATTTACTAGAGAAATAAACTGGTTTTGCCCACCGATAATTGTGCCTGTTTTGAGGTCTATTTGATACGGACTCAGGCTTGAAACAGTACCGTTGGCTGGAATAGTTAATGTGGTTTGAGCCGTTGTACCGGCTATGCCACCTGTAATTGTGTCAAAGTTGAGGATTGCGGTTTCATCGTTTTCAGGGAGATTGTCAGGTTTGATAGTAACTGCAACATTCTGGGTGAGTTCCACACCTGTCGCACCTGCGGGGAATGTAATCGAGGTAGGGGAAATGGTGTAGTCTGAATTTTGGGTGGCTGTGCTGCTGGGGTCGATCGCAATTGGTACTGTTACATCAGCAAAAGGAGTGCCGCCGCTGATGGTGACGGGAATATTAACTACTGTGTCTGTTGTTCCTTCTGTACCGCTGTAAGTAGCCGCACCGAAATTCACTGTATTGGCTGTATTCAGCAGAATTGAGACATCTTTAGAGGTAAAGTTTGGCGTCGCTAAATCCAACTGGCCGTCAGCATTAAAATCTGCCGCAGCGATCGAACGGGGAACAGTTCCTACACTAAAATTGACTGCAGTACCAAAACTACCCGTACCATCCCCCAACAAGACTGAGACATTGTTATCTCCGCCGTTAGACGCTGCTAAATCGGTTTTGCCGTCGCCATTAAAGTCGCTCGCAATTACAGATTCTGGAGATGAGCCGACACTAAAGTTGGTAGTAGTACCAAAATTACCCGTACCATCCCCCAACAAGACTGAAACGTTGTTAGAACCAGTGTTCGATACGGCCAGATCGAGTTGGCTGTCGCCATTAAAGTCCCCTGTAGCGACAAAGTGATTCCCCGTCCCCGCACTAAAGTTAACGGGGGCGCTAAAGTTCCCTGTACCCTCTCCTAACAAAACTGAGATATTGTTAGTGGCGCTATTGTTCGAGGTGACTAAATCGAGTTGGCCATCGCCATTAAAATCGGCTGTGGCAATAGTAAGAGATGCTCCTGCATTAATGCTAACGGGATCGCTAAAGCTACCGGTACCGTCTCCCAAAAGAATTGAAAGGTTGTTACCACTCAAAGGGGCGGTGGCTAAATCTAACCTGCTATCTCCATTAAAGTCGCCGGCAGCGATTGATCGAGGATTTATCCCTTGACCGAAGTTGGTAGGATTGCCAAAAGTGCCAGTACCTGTCCCCAGCCGGATGGAAACGAAATCGCCGTTAGCGTCACTGAGAGGATTGGCTACAGCTAAATCGAGGTTGCCGTCTCCATTAAAGTCGCGCACTGCACTGAAAAAGGGATTCTCGTTGCCGGGGTTAAATAAGTTGGTAGCAGTACCAAAGCTACCCGTACCTGTCCCCAACAATATGGAAATATCTCTGGAGTTGAGGTTGATCACGGCTAAGTCGGGGAAACCGTCGCCGTTAAAGTCGCCCGTATCAATCGAAAAAGGAGTTGCCGTCGGGGTCAAGCCCGCACTCAAGTTAGTAGCCGTACTGAAGCTGGAGAGAACGTGGCTGTAAGCCGCCAGCACTTCTGGCCGAAATGCTAAAGGTGTTGCTATTTTCCCTGATGTTACTTCTAGGAACCAGTCGCCGCCTTTTGCTGCACTTCCGGTGAGGTTTTGCGAAGCAGCAACCGACGCGCCGGTTAACTCACTCAGGCGTTTTATAAATGCTTTACCTGTCTCGCCTGCTGCTACGTTGCACCCGTACAAAAGAATGTGAGGTCGATTGTTGGGGATTGAGTCGGTTCGTGGCGAAAACCACTGCTGTAGATCATGCCGATCGCACTCTGTATCATCTAAACTAAAGCGAACGTCGCCGAGTTGCAAGCTGCCGGGAGCACCGTGAGAAATGATGTGAATGCTGTCAATATTGCTGCGATCGCCTAAAATTTCAGTAATTTGGTCGATCGCATCCCGGTTCCCATCCAAAACGACTACTTCCGTACCCGGTTTTACCCCGGCAATCAAACTTTGATAATCTTCAACTTGAGTGTCGATAAAGGCGATCGACCTTACTGAAACTGGAATATTTAAATTGGGCATAATCCACCTGACTGGGGTTTCAAAAAAATACAAAAATTCCGCTATTTCGTGACTGGCGTCCGAAACTATCTATCAATTTTTATTTATACAGACACACCCTTTATCCGTAAAAACCCGGTGAGTCCTCATCTTTTGTCGTAACCATAACAGTTTTTTTACAGAAAATATGTAAATTTTTCTTAAAAAATACCTGGTTAATTAAAATTTTGATAAAGATGTGAAAAATACTTAAGTATTATTACTGTAAAAAATGCGAGATGGATTTACCAAAAATATTTAGGAAACGTAAGTGCAATTGTACAGAAATTTCAAACTCAGCAAATTTGATACATACTTTAGGGTGCGTAAGCAATTAGTCGTGCACAAAATACGGTCTTCTAACGCACCCTACTAAACTTTTGATTACTTCAAACCCCCATCTATCCCCGCTAAAATCTGCTCAGCTTGCCCGCACAAAGCAGCGTGACAGCAACCGTTACTCGCCAACAATCCCCCCCACTGACTCACATCTCCCCGGTTATATTGCAAAGTAGAACCGTCAAAACGAGTAAATTGACCGCCCGCTTCAGTCAAAATTAATTCCGGTGCCGCTAAATCCCAATCTTTCGGTGCCGACTTTCCCGAAAGCGCAATATAAGCATCAGCCTTTTGTTCGACAATTGTCGCAATTTTACAGCCAATACTGCCGACAGCTAGTTGATTTTGACAAGGCAGTTTTTGTAACAATTGATTAAAGCGATCACCCCGGTGACTGCGGCTAGTTACTATAGATAAATCTTCCACTATATTTCGCGCCGAAACCTGCAATTTGACTGCAGAACCGTCCCGACTTTCCCCAAAAGCACCCGCATCGCGGATTGCGTAATAAATCTTTTGCTGTTGAGGCCAAGCCACAACTGCCAATACCGGTCTTCCCTCGAAGGCTAAAGCAATGTGAACCGCAAATTCACCTGTCCTGTCAATAAAATCTCGCGTTCCATCCAAAGGGTCAATAATCCAAACCCAACTTTGAGGTAAGGGAATTTGACCGTTTTTTTCTAAATAAGATTTGTAAGTTTCTTCGCTGAGATAGCCAAATTCTGCATTTCCTAAAGCCGACTGCAATTCGTCGAGAATGTAAGAGTTGA
Organism: Microcoleus sp. MON2_D5; assembly: GCF_036701905.1. Classification (NCBI taxonomy): domain Bacteria; kingdom Bacillati; phylum Cyanobacteriota; class Cyanophyceae; order Oscillatoriales; family Microcoleaceae; genus Microcoleus; species Microcoleus sp. MON2_D5. The sequence continues at coordinate 50,538 of NZ_JAUBRM010000026.1, read as the reverse complement.
CAGCGACATCGGCGGCGGTGACGGGGCCATCTTTTTTCTCTTGGATGTCAAGGTTAGGAGTGTTGGAATCCTGGCGATAATAGGATTGTAGGATATCTGATGCACTCCAGGCGATCGATCGGGCAATTTCGCTGATTTCTTCGAGATTTTTCATCCTCAAATTTCCCCTATATTAGCTTGATTATACTCGTTCCCAGGCTCTGCCTGGGAATGCCTACTCGGAGGCTCTGCCTCCTGCTTCCTGTTCCTAGAATCAGCAGCAGAGCGTTCCTTTTCCTATTAGTAGAATCGGAGGCAGAGCCTCTAGATATGCGTTACCAGGCAGAGCCTAGCAACGATAGATTACCAATTAATATGAGGATATTTCCATTCATAATAATTGGGAAACACAAAATTAGTAAACGAAACCGAAATACTAACCTCCAATGATTTTACATGATGCCACCAACCGACAGGAATAAAGATAGCTTCTCCCGGTTCCAAAATCACTTCAATAATTTTTGCATCTCTGTAAAGCGGGTATTTGTCATAATCGGGATTTTCGCCGTCCACCTTGCTGAAAACTCCGACGTGATTGTAAAGCAGAGGTGTTTGTTGCGGAGAAATCAATTTAATTAGTTTGCGACCCGACACTTGAGCTAAAATTAAATTAACTGGGTCATGGTGCAGCGGTGTAATCGTGCCTTTCGGACCGAACCAAAAGAAAACTCTGCCTTTTGTGTCCGTTGGATTTAGGTATTCTGGGAAGATTTCAATGTCATCGAATAGGGGTTTAAATTCCTCTCTTTCCAGAGTTTGGTTGTTAGCAACCATGTAGTAGTCGTTGCTAGGTCCGCCCTTGACCACCATCTCTACATATTTGCGGAACAAAACAATTTTTTTGTGATTTTCTATCTTAATTTCGTAATTCGGGTCGGAATTGCGGTTAGCTTGAATTTGTACCTCTGCATCGCCATATTTTTGCTGCAAATACTCCGGCGTCCACAATTGCAACGCTTTCCAGTTGTGCATAATGTTGGTAATAATTACTGGAGTATTTTTGGCGTAGTAATTTTCGAGAAAATACTCTCTAGAAAGGCTGCTTTTGCGTTCGATTGTGCCAAACTTGGAAGACAATGCAGCTAATTGATTGCTAATCCTGAGATGCGATTCTAATTTCTGCAATAACTGCACGTACTGACTACCTGCTTGAAAGTAAGGATGAGATGATATTTCCCTAACTTCTGCGGTGGCTGTTTCCGCATCTATGCCGGTATTTATTAGTGCTTGAATGATTTCTGCATCGGGTTGATTTAATAACTTGTTAGCCGCCACCCACTGTTTCATATTGTCTGGGACTTCTTGTTTGCTTGGGGTGAGGAGATTGGGCAAGTTTTGTGTCAGCCATTCTAGGTTAACTTGCTGTTGTTCTGTGAGGGTAATCCGCAAAGGGGGAAGGGTGATACTTAGAGGTTGGGTGTCAGGCATGATTAGGGTATGTTGTTTTGGGAGTGTTTTGTGTGACTTTAACTTGTCTTACTAATATAGCAATTTTGTTAACGAACCGCGAAGGCGCTAAGGGCGCGAAGGAAGAGAAGAGGGAAGTTCACAAATTTTGTCGAGGTTGCTGTCAGGATTTTAACTTAACAAGTGTTGCCAGTTCAAGTTTTCTAGCTTTGAGGGGTTTTAACCGGATAGTTTGGTTAATTTTAATTTTAAATTAACCCTTATTCATCCAGGCGCGGGTTCCGAAGTTTTTGCAGGATTGGGAAGCGATTTTAGCCGCTGCGGTGAGAGTATCGGTAAAGTTATTTTGCAAAATGTAGTGACAGAAAGCCCCGTGAAAGATGTCGCCAGCGCCTAAAGTGTCTGTGGCTTTAATTTGAGGTACTTCTACAGCGCCAGAACTGCCATTGCTGAGGTATAAAATTGATTTTTCGCCGCGAGTGATGGCAATATGGGAAATTCCGGCTGCTGACAGGTAAGCAAAGACTTGTTCTGAATTGTCGCACTCTGGCGGATGAAAGTTATCCGAACATACGGCCCATTCTATAAAAGGCAATATTTCCTCTAATCCGGGTTTCCAACTGCCACCGTCGAGGACAAGGGGAATGTTTTTTGACTTGGCAAGTTGAGCAATTTCTTTGCTGGCTGCGATTTGATGTCCGTCAAGCAGTACAATATTAACTGATGTTAAAATATCCGGGTTAATTGTTTGACTGTCAACTTGCGATTTCGTAGCATTGATGGAAATTACCGATCGATCGCCCGTTGCTTCAGTTACAATAATCGAGGAAACTGGCGGCGAGTGCGATCGCCCGGGTTCTAAATCGATTATCCTGACATTATACTCCGCTAAGTCTGCACGAATTAATTGGGCGATCGCGTGAGTGCCCAAAACCCCAGCCCATATCGCCGCATTCCCCAAATAGCTAAAAGTCACCGCCGCATTCGCCGCCGGCCCGCCCGCAGCAATGGTACAATCAGAAGCAACAACTTTCTGATTTTCACCCGGAGGCTTCTGGGCCAAATAAATTAAATCTAAAGTCGCCAATCCCAAAAACAATCCGGTTTTCATATCTTCTTAAATATGTGGCATGGGCGTGTGGCATGGGCGTCCCGCCCGTGTCCCATCTGCGGTTAAAAACTTCAAAATATCAAAATGCAGCCAAATCCCAATACAGGAACACTTTACATCGTAGGAACCCCGATCGGCAACCTCGAAGACATGACATTTCGCGGCATCCGAATCTTGCAAACAGTAGACTTCATCGCCGCCGAAGATACCCGCCATACCGGCAAACTTTTGCACCACTTTCAAATCCAAACGCCCCAAATCAGCTATCACGAACACAACCAACACCAGCGACTTCCCGAACTCATCGACAAACTGCATTTAGGCAAAGATATCGCCCTCGTCACGGATGCCGGAATGCCTGGAATTTCTGACCCCGGATACGAGTTAGTCAAAGCTTGCGCCGATGCTAATATTAACATTATTCCGATTCCCGGCCCAACCGCCTGCATTGTTGGCATAACTGCATCAGGATTACCCACAGAAAGATTTGTATTTGAAGGTTTCTTACCCGTGAAAGGTCAAGAACGACAACAAAGTTTAGAAGCTTTGCAAATAGAATCCCGCACTATAGTATTATACGAATCTCCCCACCGATTGCGGCAAACTTTACAAGATTTAGCAAATACTTTGGGAAGCGACAGACAGATTGTGCTGGCGAGAGAGTTAACTAAAATGCACGAAGAGTTTTGGCGTGGTAGTATGGAAAGTGCGATCGAACTTTACACCCGTCGCGAACCCCAGGGAGAATTTACCCTCGTAATAGCCGGCATCCAAACAGCAGCCCCAATATTTTCCGAAGACGCCATTAAAGCAGAATTGCAAACATTAATTGCAGAAGGCATAAGTCGTTCCCAAGCCAGCCGCCAGCTAGCGCAACAAACATCCCTCCCCCGCCGCCAAATCTACCAACTAGCCCTCACAATAGGCGACAGTTAATGATTATAATAGAAGCAATGCACGACACCGATTTTGACACGCATACACGGATTAATTATTGACCGTGAGGCAGCAGTTAGAAAAAAAACCGAAGTTTGGAATAATACCTACAATCATACTATAAAAACCTATGGCACGCGGCAACTACGAGCGACACAAACCATATTTACGCAACCCCCACATCAACAAACCAATCGCCGAAATTTATGCAGACTTAGACGCCTTTAGCTGGGAGATATTTGAGGATCAACCCCAGCGCTTCGATACCGTCAGTTTTTACGTTTTGCTTCCCCCATTGATGTACGAAGGAAAATTCATCAAAGGAATTTACTTCAGCGAAGGAATCGAACTCATCAACAAACTATTTCCCGGATTATCATCAGTCTTTCATTCCTTTGCCTATAACCCCTGGATTGGATATCCTTGGGCACCGATAGCCGATGCTTACTCCAGCTTGTACAAAAACCCGCAGCGGGATAAATGGTTTCGCGAAACTTATCCCCATCGCGCGCACAAACCAACTATACCCTTACAAGACTGCGACTTCATCAACGAATACTGGATTTCCCCCAAGAATGTCCCTGAAAAAGACATCGATTTACTCGCCGTCGCCCGAATTTCCGAAGAAAAGAACTTGCCAACAATTGCCAAAGCCTTAAAAGTTTACCGCCAAAAATACCCGCAAAAACCGATAAAATTAACAGTGCTCACCGGACACGACTTTGAGCCTAGCAACCTGAACACTCTCGACGAATGTGCCTTAAACGAATGGCGACAAATCGAGACAATTTTAACCAATCCCAAGGACTACATCAGCTTAGTACCGAGAGTAGACTACTACAGCGAAATGCCGCTGTATTATTCGCGAGCAAAAGCATTTGTACTCGGTTCTCTCCTCGAAGGAAAAAACCGAGCCATCATGGAAGCCATGAGTTGCAACGTACCAGTAATTTGTTTCCAAGAATTCAATCAATACGCCAGAGGAGACTCGCCCGTTTTCCCCGAAGGTGCAGGGCTTTATGCTAAATTCAACCCAGAATCTCTCGCCGATACTATATATACAGTATTGGAAAATCGGACAGAATTCAAACCACGATATCAGTATTTAAAGCATTCCGGGCGCAAGAACTTTTTCAATACTTGTATAGACAGTTTTCCTTACTATCAGCACAACATTCCCGACTACAAGCCCGGAGATGCGATTAACAATTTGTGGCTGGATTTAGCAGTTCAACAAAATTATCAAGTTAGTTTGAATAGCTTTTTATACGGAGGTTCTCCTTTGTCTCATATTCGCGGGATAAATACGATTCAGCAAAATCTAGGCGAGTTAACAAAATTCAAATGACAGATAATTCGGAATGATGAAACCACAGAGGGCACAGAGGACACAGAGGAAGAGAAGAGAGAGATGAATAATTCTGATGTCAACGGATTTGAGATTAGTCTTCATAGCGAGGAGTTTCGCTAAAAGGCCAGTGGAATTCATTCCCTAGCGACTGGTAGATGGTCGGTTTCAGTTGACACCGATGCCCTATTCCCTATGCCCTATGACAATATCCTCAAAAATCTTACTTGCCAAAACTCTAGCAAAATTCACAGGAACAGCATTGCCGACCATTTTGTATCCATCAGCAATATACTTGTACTTAAAAATAAACTCATCCGGGAAAGTCTGAACTCTCGCGCACTCTCGCACAGAAAGGCGACGGTAAGGCAGAGGCGAATTGGGGTCAAAAATGCGTTTGTCTTTGCCAACCAAAATCATTTTACTAGCTTGAGGATGTAGAGGCGCGTGTCTGCCGCTTGCCTGAATAGTAAAAGAAGGTTCCGACCAACTTCGGACTCGATTCCGCGACATATAAAGGCTGGAAAACCCCAAATCCGCACATTCGTGATTTGGGACAGAATCGTGATAATTATCTAATTTAGCCTTAACTGACAGTGGCGCGGCCTGCAAATCAAAAATCGCATCTTTCAGCGTCAAAACATCGGTTCCAGGTTCGGGAAACTCAAAACTAAAACCCAGATTTTCCCGATAGCCAACAACAATCACCCTTTGCCTATCTTGCGGAACACCAAAATTTCTAGCATTCAACAACTTGTACGAAACCCGATACCCGATGTCCTCAAACTGCGATAATATATAAGTGAAAGCATCCTTGTTTCTGGGAGCTAAGATTCCGCTAACATTCTCAGCTAAAAAAAACAAAGGCTGCTTGTCCCGCACAATTCTGATATACTCCCAGAAAAGTTGGCCCCGACTATCATCAATCCCCCGTTTCGCCCCCGCTTCACTCCAACTTTGACAAGGAGGCCCGCCGATTATCCCAATACAATTGGGAATATCATCAGAATTAATTTTTCTGATATCTCTGCGATCTAAAATGGTTTCAGGATGGTTAAACTCGTAGGTATCCCAAATAGACTTATCATATTCATTCGCCCAAATCGGATTAAACCCAGCCAAGCGAAAACCCAAATCCAACCCGCCACAACCCGAAAACAGAGAAATAATATTCATACCTATCGACATCTATCTCCTCTCTTCCTTCGCGCCCTTCGCGCCTTCGCGGTTCGTTAAAAAATCCAATAATCCTCAATGAATGCAGAATCCATCCTTCAATCTTACCAACACTTCGGCGTCCACCTCGGCTTAGAAAGAATTCACCAACTTCTCCAAAAACTACACAACCCCCACAAACAAGTACCCATTATCCACGTTGCCGGCACAAATGGTAAAGGTTCCGTTTGCGCTTATCTCTCTTCCGTACTAACAGAAGCAGGCTATCGAGTCGGGCGCTACACATCCCCGCACCTAATCGATTGGATAGAAAGAATTTGCATCAACCAAAAACCGATTTCCCCAACAGAATTGCAACAGTGTCTAGAACGAGTTGTCGCCGCCACCGAAAACAACACCGAAACTCCCACCCAATTTGAAATGATCACCGCCGCAGCTTGGCTGTATTTCGCCGAACAAAAAACCGACATCGCAGTGATAGAAACTGGATTGGGCGGTAGACTAGACGCGACTAATGTTTGCGAAACACCTCTCGCTAGCGTTATTACTTCTATCAGTCTCGAACACTGGCAAATACTCGGCCCCACCGTCGCGGATATTGCTGGGGAAAAAGCGGGAATTCTCAAATCAAAGTGTCCGGCAGTTATCGGAGAATTGCCAGAATCAGCTAGAATAGTAGTAGAAAAACGCATTCAAGAATTAGACTGTCCGGCAACTTGGGTAAAACCCGCAATAGATTTAGGACAAGGATTCGCAGAATATCAGTTAAATCAAAATGCGGATAAAATAAAATATCAATTGCCGCTGCTGGGAAAAATTCAATTAATGAATTCAGCAATTGCGATCGCAACTCTCGAAATTCTCCAAAACCAAGGATGGCAAATTTCCTCAACCGCCATCGAAAACGGTATAGCCAAAACCCAATGGCCCGGAAGACTCCAGCAGACAACTTGGAAAAACCGCAAAATCTTAATTGACGGCGCGCACAACCCCGCTGCTGCGATCGCACTGCGCGAATATGTCGATAATCTTAACAGTTCCCAACCGATTAACTGGGTAATTGGGATTCTGGCTACCAAAGACTGCGATGATATTTTGAAAGCATTACTCAAAAAGGGCGATCGACTTTACTTAGTACCCGTACCCGATCAAAACTCATCATCCCCCGCAGAATTAGCCACCCTAGCTCAAATTATCTGCCGCGAATTAACTCTCTGTCAAGCCTTCTCCGACTTAACAACAGCTTTAGATGCTGCTGTTACAGGTGACAACCTAACAATCCTTTGCGGTTCGCTTTATCTCGTGGGCTACTTTCTGCAACAACAACAATCCCAAGCTTAAACGCATCAGAATTGTGTTTCTTCCTCAGTAAAGATAGGAGGCCACAATTCTGAAACGGGCAATTCCCAACCGGGAAAAAGTTCTGCTACTGTTAAGATATCGCCATTTCCTAAAACAGTCGGTTCACCTGTAGAGCGATAAATAGTCACTGTCTCTTCATCAGGATCGATCAGAATTCCGACGATCGCACCCAGCTCTATAAACTTCAAAACCTTGGTTTCTATAGGCTTAATGCGATCGCTCTGAGATTTAATCTCAACCACCAAATCGGGGACAAGTTCTCCAAAATAACGCGGACTTTGGCGCAAGCGGGCGGCCCGCACAAAAGAAACATCCGGTGCTTTGACATTCGTATCCGGCATGATGAAACCGCCTGCGGAGTCAAAGACTCTCCCCAAGCGACGGGGATAAACCCAGTTACCCAGCAAGCGAATCAAAATACTACTGATTTCACTGGATACGATGTCTGATGGCCCCACAATTGAAAGTCTCCCGTCTTCTAGTTCAATTTTGTAATCTAAACCCGCTTCGGAAAAAAGGGTTTGAACTTGGTTTAAATCTTTGAGTGTCATTGCTGGCATAAGAATTTTCTCCTATTCCGATCTGAGCTTTGATTTTAACACAAGTCAAATTTCTGAATATTTGAGGGATTCAGGCTATATTCCTACAAATAATCAATCAAGCTTAATTTAGAAAGGCGATCGCACGGGATAAAGAAACCCGGTTTTTGGGATGAGGGATCGTTTTTATCAACAAACATTTACGTCTAAAATAGTCGAGATTGACTTATCCAGAGTTCTCCTCCGACTCCGCGTTGTGAAGAGGCGGTAATTTCATCATTCGATAATAACTTAAAAGCTTATATATGCTTATATATATGGTGGCACAGATTCCCATTATTTAATAATACGTCAAGTGGCAGAAAAAAGCAAGGGGCGAGAGCAAATAAAATCCCGCCCCTGCTGCAATTCAAAACTACCTTTGATCCCAAGCCTTAGCCGCATCAGCCACAGCCTGTTCTACCGATTTATCCTCCAACATTGCAGCCTGCAAATTGTCATAAATCGCCTTTTGCAACTTCTTAACATCCTTGAGAGGCGGAATCAATAGCTCGGCGGAAGTCAACCCAGAAGCACTAACAACCCGAGCTCGATCGGCAGCAGTAGCATCAGTCGGAACGTTCTTAAAATAATCGTCCTGCAAAGCCTCAACCGTAGAAGGCAAAACATTAGCAGCCTTAGCAAAAGCCAACTGATTTTGAGAATTAGTCACGTACAGAGCAAACTTGACAGCATCATCAGGGCGCTTGCTGTCGCGGGGCACAACCAAATTCATCACCGCCACAGTCTTCTTGCCGGTTTCCCCCGTAATTTGAGGCGCAGCAGCCGAAACAGCACCAATACTAGGAGCATTCTCAGCAATCGCCTTCAAAAACTGAGGCCCCGAAGCTAACAAAGTAGTTTCCCCAGCTTGATAAAGCTCGATCGCCCTGCGATGTCCCTGCACCAAAACATCCTGCGGCAAAAGTCCGTTCTTGTACAAATCTACCCAATACTGAAAAACAGCTTTGCCCTTAGCAGTATTAAAAGCCGCCTTGCCTTTAGCGTCAATCAAAGGCACACCCATCTGCACGAAAGATTGCAAAACTTCTGCCGAATCTTCCGGCACAAAAGTCACAAAAAAAGCAAACTTACCAGTCTTTTCCTTCACCTGCTTGGCAACAGTTGCCAACTCGGCATAGGTAGCCGGAGGCTTAGCAATTCCAGCCTTCTTCAACAAATCAGTATTGTAAATTGTCACCCCAGTCGTGAGATACCAAGGAATGCCAAAACTCTTGCCGTCGAGTACGCCAGCTTTCCAGATATTTGGCAGATAGGTCGATCGAACTTGCTGCGGAATCCGAGAATCCAAATCCAGCCAAGCATTGCGTCCCGCCAACAGCGAAGCAAAATCGGGATTTAGGTTCACCACATCCGGCGCAGTTTTCGCCGAAACAGCCCCCAAAATCTTGCTTTCCATCGCCGACCAAGGAACGTCCACCCAGCGCACCTTCACCCCCGCATTTTCCGCTTCAAAACCGGCGATCGTCTTGTTGAAATACTCAGAAAACTGAGGTTGAAGCTGCATAGTCCAGAACTCGATTTCCTGCGTATTATTTGCCTGGGAATTAACAGCAGGCTTGCCGCAACTCACCACCGCAGCCAGCAGCAGCCCCACCAGTCCAAAAACAGCAAACAGTTGCCAAGATTTACGTTTCATAGAATAAAATTTGAGAGTTATGGGAACCGTCAGACAAAAAAGCGTGAAGCGAAGCTATCCCGTTCCCCGCAGGGGTTCCCGAAGGGTAGGGAATCGCCCCAATCAAGGGCGATCGAGTCACTAACAGAGTTTTGTACCTGGGCCTAGGAGCGAGATAGTCTGTTTTTGTGCAGAATCGGCAGGTTTTCGGTCGATCGAGCTGGAATTTATTGACATTCGCAGCAGAATAGCTATTGTCAAGTAAATTGGATAGCATAAAATCGGAACTAGCGATCGCGCAACACAGACAGAGCTGCGTAGCTACGGCGGGATACCGAGATTACAGCACTATTTCGGCAGTTGGAAACCAACCCTCCAACACCGGGCGCGCTTAATCAGGCTGGCCAACTACAAAAGAAAAAAATAGCAATTACCGGCGACCCAATCACATGGTTAACTTTTTCAAAGGTCTACTTTCCCAACGCCAGCCAGGAATCGGGATCGAAATAGCCCCAGACCGCATCAACATCATTCAGCTCGAAAAGAAAGCTCAGACATTAAAATTAGCCACCCTAGCCTCAATAGAAGTTCCCGAAGACATAGTACAAGAAGGACAAATAGTCGATCCGCCAGGAATGGCAGAACTCATACGCGCCGTCCTCGCCGAAAACAAAATCAAAGCCAAGCGAGTAGCCACAGCCATTCCCGGCCGCGAAGCCGTCATCCGCCTCATTCCAGTTCCTGCAGAACTCAACGAAGAAGAACTGCGGGATTACATGAACGCAGAAGCAGGACTGTACTTGCCGTTTCCCAGAGAAGACGCCGACGTAGACTATCAAAAAATAGGCCTTTTTGTAGATGACGACGGAGTAGAAAAAGTGCAAGTCGTGTTAGTAGCCACCCGCAGAGAAGTTACCGACACATACATCGAAACCTTCAAAGAAGCCGGACTGATTATAGACGTACTAGAAGTAACCAGTTTTGCCCTAATCCGCACCCTCAAAGAACAACTGCAACAATTTTCCTCCCAAGAAGCCGCAGTTCTCACCGCCATAGAATTTGACAGCACCGAGTTAGCTATAGTAGTGGACGGCATACCTCAGTTCAACCGTACCATCCCGATCGGCACCTACCAAATCCAGACCGCCCTCAACCAAGCCATGAACCTGCCGCCAACCAGGGACACCAGCGAACTGCAAGGCATGACCCTGCCAGTCACAGATACAATGGGGGCATCGGGAGACGCCAATCCCGGCACAAATGCGATGATTAAAGTATTGGGAGAACTAGCAGACGAACTGCGCCGCTCAGTAGACTTTTACCTCAACCAGAGCGAAGAACTCGAAGTAGCGCAACTGCTGCTAGCGGGTCCAGGGGCTGCGATCGGCAAACTAGACGAATTTTTTATGCAAAGATTAAGCTTGCCCGCATCTCAAGTCGATCCCATCGAAACCCTAGGACTCGAAATCAGCCAAGAAATTACCCCAGAACAGCGAGCAGGTTTAGGAGTTGCCCTAGGTTTAGGACTGAGGGAGGTTATGTGACCTAACAGTTTTAGATGAGAGAAAAACCGATTTGAGAATTTTAGGTGAAAACCCCTTCCAAAAGAAGAAGGCAGAAAGCAGAAGGTAGAATATTGGAGGTAGAAGGTAAAAGGTAGAATATATCTGAGGTAGAAGCAGCCCCTTCCTTCAGTAGAAGGCAGAAAGTTGTTTCTTTCTCCCTAAATAAATCCTTCACTTGTACCAGCAATCTTGGGTTCTGTCTAAAATCTAAAATTTCAAATTTAAATCTATAGCAACAGCCAAGACTGTTAGGACCTTCTTAATTGCTGAAACATAACCGGTAGATAACTTTTTCCTTCTACCTTCTACCTCGTGCCTTCTACCTTTTACCTTGTGCCTTCTACCTTCTTCCTTCTGCTATAAAATCGAGTGAAGCCATGTACAGTCTAGATATTAATTTTCTCAACGACCGTCCGGACTACAAACCCGTTGCAGCAGCCAAAAGCTCAACTAAAAAAAGTTCCGGTGGAGCCAAAGACCAACTGCCCATATATGGGGCGGTACTGTTTGCCTTTGGGATCAACGCCGCAGTCATGGGCGCCTGGTGGTGGAAGACTAACGAAAATACCAAATTAGCCGCAAAACAAGCCACCATCGACCAAGAACTGGCAACGTTAAACACTCAAGCCAACGTCATCAAAGCCATCAATGCCGAAACCGACCAAGTTACCGCCGAATACAAAGCGTTAGCCGGAGTATTCGACCAAATTAAACCTTGGTCGGCGATGCTGCAAGACCTCAGTGCCCGTACTCCGGCAGGAGTGCAAATTGGCAAAATCGAGCAAATCGACCCGAGCCCCTCCCCGGTTGCAGCAGCACCCCCACCCCCCGCTGCCACCCCCGCAGCCAGCCCGTCCCCAGGGGCGAGTCCGTCCCCAGCCAGCCCAACTCCGGCTGCCGCTCCCCCCCCCGTCGTCCCGCAGCAGGCAGCAAAAGTACAAATTTCAGGGATAGCCAGTACCTTTGCCCAAGTTAACGACTTTATGCTGCTAGTCCAGCGCTCTCCTTTCTTCCTCAACACCGATACCAAACTGGTAGCGGCCACATTAAAGAACAACCCCGCCCAATTACAAGTACGCAACCAAAACGCAGCACCACCAGAACTTCCCAAACTGCGACCGGTGGTGGAATATAAAATTGAAACGACGCTCAGCCCGACGGGGGCCTCCGAGTTGCTCCCCGAGCTCCGCAGCAAGCAAGCAGACGGGCTAGCAATACGGATAGAAACACTTCAAGAAAAAGGAGTGCTAGAACCACAAAAACCAGAGGTGAAAAAACAATGACAGCAAATCAGTTTATTCCCAGCGGCGCACAAGCAGAAGAGACAGGGGCTCAGGAAATATTCGGCATTAAGCTGACACCCCAAGTCCAAGCAATCGGCATCGCCGTTCTCGGTCTCGGAATTGCGGGCTACCTCGGCTACCAGTTCGTACTTCCCGAATTCCAAAAAAACAGCGAATTCCAGCAAAAACTTAGCGAAAGCGAGCAAACGCAACGGCAATTGCAAACTCAAATTCAAAAAAAGGCAGAAGCAGAAGCCAAGCAAGAAGAAGCAAAACAGCGTCGGGCAAACGTGACGGCAATGTTTGCCAGCGACGCCAGCGCCAACACGCTTTTGCTTGACATGACGCAACTGGTTAATAGAATCAACGCCGGCGTGCAAGGAGATGACCTGAAGGCTAAAATTACCAAATTTGAGCCGGATATGCCCCCAGCAGCAGCAACCGCCGCGCCCGGAGCTCCAGACCCTGATATTCTGGCCGATACCTCCTTCGGGCAGTCCCTGGCGGGCAAGCTCAGACGCAAAAAATTTAAGGTAGAGTTTGAAGGCACTTTCGCTCAAACCCGCAATTTTATGCGTAACTTGGAGTTGATGCAGTCGCTATTGGTAGTGAGGAATTTGAAATCTGAATTGCTAGCATCAAATCAGCCAATTGAAGTTGATTTTTTGAAAGGGAAAATAGTTCCTGTGGAGCAGCCACCAACTAAAATTAAAACTGCTTTTGACTTGCACGCGCTGCTACCGTTAAAGCAAGAAGAAAAACCGCCAACTCCGGCTCCAAGTCCTGGTGCTAAGTAGCTGTAGTTGGGCGGAGATTAGCTATTGTTCTAAACTCGCTCTTTCACAAGAAGGGAGAAGGCAGAAGGTTGAAATTGGATGATTGAAGGTAGAAGTCAAAAAAATATGAATGCCACAAAATTATTTTTTATATGGCAATCAACAATTTGCTCTAAAACCTAATTTCTTCTAATACCTGTTTCAAAAATTAATGGAACTGTATAGCAATCATTGCAGGAGTCGTAAATTTTTTACCCCACCCCAACCCTCCCCTTACAAAGGGGAGGGAGTAAGAAATTCACAAATGATGCGAGGATTGCTGTAGGATAGCTTCTAACCCTGATGTCATCAGTTATTCCCAATCGAAAATAGAAAATCGAAAAGGGCATAACTTCTTCCTTAAAAAAGGCTCGAAGCGAGAATATTTTAGTCAGTTTAGCAGCTAGCGACAAAAGACTGCGAACAACAAATAACAAAGTGTAGTGGAGGAGAGAACGTGAAACAGCATCTACGGTTAAGTGGAGGACTCTTATGCAGCGTTGCAGGAGTTCTGATCGCCCAAGCCCCCGTCTTGGCAGCACCGACTCAAGTCACAGGAGTGCAAGTAAGTCAAGGCAATAATGGCGTAAATATTGTGCTGGCGACAGAAAAGGGCGATCGCCCGCAAGTTTTCGCCATCAATAACGGCAATACTTACCAAGCCACAATTGTTAACACCCAGCTCCGCTTGCCACAAGGCAACAGCTTCCGTCAAGATAACCCCGCTCCGGGAATTTCTTCAGTAGAAATCAGCCAGGTAGAGGCTAACAGCATCCGCGTTGTGGTAGCCGGCACCAACGGAGTTCCCAACGGACAAATTGTGCCGGGACAAGGCCAAAGCATCGTCCTCAGCGTTGCCGGACAGGGTGGTACAGTACAGTCTGCCCAAACAGCACCTCCGCCGCCTCCAGGGCTGCCACTGAGCCAAACAGCTCCCCCGCCGGCTCCCCAAGTCCGCACCTCGCAAAACCCAGGCGTGCTGCTGCCAAATCCCGAAGTTACTGTTACCAGAAACGATCGCCCGCCCCTCCCCAGCGAAATACAATCCCAGACAAATCAGGCTGCGCCTTTCCAGCCGCGGGCCGTGGCGCCGCCCTTGGGAGATATCGCGGTGTCTAACATCGCCCCCGGCGCTGGAAATATTGAACTGAGTTCGGGAGAACGCATCCCCCGCTTGGTGCTGCGGGATGCCCCAGTCCGGGACGTTTTGGCTCTGCTGGCCCGCGCTGCTGGATTGAACATCGCTTTTACAGGCGGTGGGGCCCCTGGTCAACCGGGTCAGCCCGCAGTGCCTGGTCAGCCGGGAGCCTCCGGTTCAGATGAAGGGCCGAAGATTTCTTTGGACATCGAAAATGAGTCGGTGCAAGATGTCTTTAATTACGTGCTGCGGCTCAGCGGACTGCAAGCTAACCGCCAGGGGCGGACGATTTTTGTAGGGACTAGCTTGCCGATCGACTCACGCAATATTATCATTCGGACTTTGCGGCTCAATCAAGTTCGCTCTACGGATGCAGCTAACTTTTTGAGCGCTCAAGGCGCGGAAAGTCAACTGCCGATTACTCGGGTGACTATTCAAAGCGTGGGCCAGGGAAATGCGGCGCGGGATGTGGAAATTAGGGAACCGGACATTAAGGCGATCGGCGCTACCCAAGGCACCGGGCCGCTCTTGCTGAGGGGACTGTCGGTGCTGGCGGATGCGAGGCTCAATTCCATCACTTTGGTGGGCGACCCGCGCAAAGTTGATATGGCTGTGGCTTTCTTGACACAGCTAGATTTGCGCCGCCGTCAAGTGGCTGTCAACGTCAAGGTGATCGATATCAACTTGTTGGGAGACAACAGAACCAACAGCAGTTTCTCTTTCGGAATTAATAACAATTTCTTCGTCAATGACGGCGGGGTGGCCAGTCTCAATTTTGGTGGCATCAATCCGCCCGCTGGCCTTGGAGATCCCATCGCTAGGCCGATCGTCCCCAATCCAGTAACCGGGGACGTTTTCTACGATGCGAACGGCCGGCTTATCGTGCCGTCTACAGGTCAAGCTCTAGGTCCAGGTCTCCCCCCCACCAAAGGTGTGTTCCTCCAGCCGACAGCCCCTGTTACTAATGACCCCACGCGAGTTGGAATTACGGATTACGAGCCAGGCTCGGCGACCGCCTCAGGAAGTGCAACTTTCGGCCTGTTCCCGCTGTTCCAGTATCCGAGGAGGTTCCTGTCGGCGTTGCAGGCAACTATTCAGAGCCAGAATGCCAAAATCCTGACCGATCCGACTCTGGTGGTTCAAGAAGGAGAAACGGCGAATGTGAATATTACTGATGAGGTGATCACTAACATCACGTCCCAAACCCAGAGTACCGGCAATACAAGTACCACAACGGTGACGGCCGTCAAAGACAGGGCTGGTTTGCAGTTGGGGGTGGCGATCGACCGGATTGACGATAATGGCTTTGTCTCTCTGCGGGTCAACCCGATTATCAGGACACCTGGCGGCGAGCAAAACCTGGCCACAGGGGCGAACACCAATACTATCAGGCTGCTGGGCGAGCGATCGTTGCAATCGGGCCTAATTCGCCTGCGGGACGGTCAGACTTTGATTGTTTCGGGAATTATCCGCGATGAAGAACGGGTTACAGCGAACAAGATTCCGATTTTGGGAGATTTGCCGATTATCGGTTCGCTGTTCAGGAGAACCAGTAAGGCCAACCAGCGGGCGGAGTTGATTGTATTGCTGACTCCGCAGATTTTGGATGATAGCGATCGATCGAACTTTGGCTACCAAAACAACATCAGTCCCGACGCGCGCCAACTGTTGCAGCGCAGTCAGCCAGTCCAGCCGAGACAGTAGACTGAAGGAAAAATTCCTTGCTGTCAACTTTCCACGCTCTTTACCCTGAGTCCGACAGTCCGACAGGGGTTGAAACCCCTGCCTCAAAGCTAAAGTCCTCTAAAAGAAGACTAAAAATTAGTATTTGAGTCGGTTAGAACCGACTTCAGCTATGAGACAGGGACTTCAGTCCCTGGCGGGTTTCGGGAGAATGAAACAGCCCTCCCCCACGGGAGAAAGAAAGAAGCTAGAAGGAAAAAACTTTTCCTTTAGCCCTTGACAAATTACATTTTATTCCTTCTATTTCGCATTTTTTTCTGCTCACAAATCCACCGAGGCGAGAAATCTTGTCTCCAAGGTGGTATTTTTTTACCTAAATTTTGGGATTAATTAAAAAAATTGTCCAAATCCATATAAATTAAAGGTTCCACCGATCCATAACGGTCGGCAAGACTTTAGAATAATGCAGTGAAAATTAGATGCTGTGGGGTTTTCAGCAATTAGAAACAAAAATTCCTTTTCTGACCAATTACCCTAGGGTAATTGGTATTCAGCAGGAGTTGTGATTCGGGGAAGCGGACGGGAGCAATCGGGAACCACCCAAACCTCCCAAGCCACACCTCAATCCAGTTGATAACTCACGGCTAATAGTTGAACTAACTCTGTTTAACGTAATTTTGCAAATCCAGAAGGAGTTCGCAATGAACAAAGGTGAATTGGTTGATGCAGTCGCGGAAAAGGCTAGCGTGACGAAAAAACAGGCAGATGCTGTTTTGAGTGCCGCCCTTGAAGCAATCATGGAAGCTGTCTCCGATGGCGACAAAGTGACGCTGGTCGGTTTTGGCTCGTTTGAGTCGCGGGAACGCAAAGCCCGCGAGGGTCGCAATCCCAAAACTGGCGACAAGATGGAAATCCCGGCAACCAGAGTTCCTGCATTTTCCGCAGGGAAGTTGTTTAAGGACAGAGTTGCACCCCCGAAAAACGCGGAATAGCTGGCGAACTGAGTCTTGATTAGACCTGTACACGGTGGGAATTTAGCTTGGGCAGCCGCAGTGGCAGGCTGCCCTGCCTCTGCTATTCTCGATTTTTCTGCGAGTATCAGTCCTTTGGGCCCTCCTGAGTCGGCCCTGGCTGCGATTCAAGCACACTTGAGCAGTCTGACGGCTTACCCCGATCCGGATTATGGGGAGCTCAGGACTGCTTTGGGGGAGGCTTTGAATGTTGACCGAGATTGGATTTTGCCGGGGAATGGTTCGGCGGAATTGTTGACTTGGGCGGCTTGGGATTTGTCGAAGCTGGAGGCGACTTATGTGGTGACTCCGGCTTTTGGCGATTACTCGCGGGCTCTTTCGGCTTTCGGCGCGCAGGTGCTGAAATGCCCTTTGGAACTCCAATCGTTGGACGC
Source organism: Microcoleus sp. MON2_D5 (assembly GCF_036701905.1). NCBI lineage: Bacteria > Bacillati > Cyanobacteriota > Cyanophyceae > Oscillatoriales > Microcoleaceae > Microcoleus > Microcoleus sp. MON2_D5. The sequence goes on along the minus strand of NZ_JAUBRM010000026.1, from coordinate 33,053 downwards.
GGAGGCTGGAAGCCGGTTAGTAACGGATGATTTGTCGGTTTCTAACCGTTCCCTTGTCTCCCCTTCTCTCTGTCTCCCAGTTCCTCTTGCTATCGATGCCCATCGACGAGGTTTGCTGCTGAACAACCCGCACAATCCTACGGGTTTGCTGTTTGGTAGAGAGGCGATTTTGCCTTATGTGAAGCAGTTAGGTATGGTGGTGGTGGATGAGGCCTTTATGGACTTTCTACCGCCTTCTGAGCAGGAAACTTTGATCGATGCTGTTGAGGAGTTTCCGAATTTGGTGATTTTACGATCGCTCACTAAATTCTATTCTCTGCCGGGACTGCGCTTGGGCTGTGCGATCGCCCATCCCGATATTCTGCGCCGGTGGCAGTTGCAGCGCGATCCTTGGCCTGTGAATGCTTTGGCTGCTGCTGCTGCTGCTGCTGTGGTGCGAGATACTGTGTTTGAGCGGCAAACTTGGGATTGGCTGCCTGTTGCTCGCCGAGAGCTATTTGAGGGTTTGGCTAATTTACCGGGTTTGCAGCCTTTTGCAGGGGCGGCTAATTTCTTATTGGTTGAGTCGTCGATGTCGGTTTCTTCTATTCAAAAAAGTCTGTTGGAACGACACCGGATTTTGATTCGGGATTGTTTAAGTTTTCCTGAGTTGGGCGATCGATTTTTTCGGGTGGCTGTGCGCTCAAGGGCGGACAATCTGCTGCTAATTGCTGGACTTTCCGAAGTTATTCGTCAGTTGACGGTTGTCAGTTGACTGTTGACTGTTAACAACCAATAAAAGTTGACAAACCGATTTTATTGGTCGTTTGAGCGGACATCCCCAAGAAACCCGGTTTCTCGGATAAATATTGGGTTTTGCAGGGAAGTATCTAGGAAGAAACCGGGTTTCTGACCCGGCGCGCGGATCGTCCTAAACTAATGACTAATGACTAATGACTACTGACTTTTTTATTTATGCTTGACTATGATTTAGTGATTATTGGTGGAACTCCGGCCGGACGTTATGCTGCTTTGACTGCAACTAATTTCCCGGCTCGCGTTGCTTTGGTGGAACCGCTAAGTAATTCGCAAGATTTGCCGACAAGGGGTAAAGAGTCGATCGACCTTGGTTTGAGATACAGCCAAACTTTGAGGGAGGCTGCTCGTTTTGCCCAGCAGATAACCCGCCAGCAGTTGGGGGTTCGCTGGGAAGTCGCTAATTCCTCTATGCCGATCAAATTGGGGTTTGACGGGGTTCTAAAGTGGGCCGAGGGTGTTGTTTCTAATTTGTCAGAAATTGATGATCTCGGCGTTTTGGCTGCTCGCGGGGTCGATGTTATTTTTGGCAGCGGCGAGTTTGTGGCGAAACCGGATTTGGCTTTTGTCGCGGGCGGTAGGAAATTGCGATCGCTCTGTTATTTGCTGGCTTGTCCTACTCTGCCGACGATTCCCAATATAGAAGGACTTTCATCTGCTGGCTTTTTTACTTCGGAAACTGTTGGGGAATTAGCAAAACTTCCACAGTTGCCTAAAAGTTTAGCTGTTATCGGCGCCGATCCCAGCGGTGTCGAAGTGGCTCAGACTTTTGCTCGGCTGGGGGTTGCTGTCACTTTGGTGGTGAAAAGTTCGCACATTTTGGCTAAAGAAGACCGGGAGGCTGCTGGTTTGGTTCAAGCTGCAATGGAAGCTGAAGGAGTGCGAATTCTGACTGCTACTGAGGTGACTCAAGCGAGGGTGATTGAGGGTAAAAAGTGGATTCAAGCTGGGCCAAGGGCGATCGAAGCTGAGGAGATTTTTCTGGCCACGGGTCGCCAGCATCATTTTGCATGGTTAAATCTCGAAGCGGCTGGGGTTAAATTCAGCGATCGGGGGGTGATTTTAAATGAAAAGCTGCAAACAACTAATCGCCGCATTTACGCGATCGGCGATCTTGCTGGGGGTTATCCGTTCCCTCACATCGCTAATTGCGAAGCTGCGGTTGCTGTGAAAAATGCTTTGTTTTTGCCTATGTTTCAAATAGATTATCGCGGGATTCCTTGGGCAATTTTTTCTGACCCGCAATTGGCGAGGGTGGGCTTGACTGAAGCGCAAGCAAGGCGCCGTTTTGGAGACGATCTCATTATTGGTCGGGAATATTTCAAGAATGTTGAAAGAGCTCAAATGTCCGGCGATACAACTGGTTTTTGTAAGATTGTCGGGCATCGCAACGGGGAGATTTTGGGAGCGAGTATTGTGGGGCCACAAGCTGCTGAGTTGATTCACGCGATCGCCCTGGCTGTGCGTCACGGGATGAAGGTTGAGGCGATCGCCGAACTTCCTTATATTTGGTCGAGTTTTTCGGCAATTAACGGTCAAACTGCTGCTGCTTGGGAGTCGCAGCGCTTGGGCAGCAATACTTTTATGCAGAATTTGTGGGAGAATTTGTTTCACTGGCGCAGGTATTGGAATAAGTAAAGAAATCAAATGCTTGTAGTAGGATTTTTTGAAATTTTTATGATGAGCGCAGAGTTAAAAAGTAACTTGCTAATAAGCTCACTCAGCATTAAAAGTGTATGTCACTAAATAATCAAACCATAAGTGTGTAGTTGCTCTGGCGCCGCCAGAAATATGCAATTTTAATGTACCACAACTTAACTAATAACTGATGACTACTCACTGATAACTAATGACTACTGCTCTCGTTTCCGGTTGCATCGGAATAATAAAATCGAGTCAACAGTTAACACTCAACCATGCAGTTTTTCGACCCGCCCGTCAACAGTCAACAGTCAACAGTCAACAGTCCACAATCATGTATGGGTGCAACCGGAATTGATATGACTAATTATTGCTGGCGAGAGTGCAATGCTGGATTTGACGATCGCCGGTACAATGCGATCGCAAGCCATTCTCGCCCCAGAAAGGTTTCTTGCGACTGGCCCCACTTGCAGCGCTGCTAAACCACCGGTCAAAAATAATTCGCATCCGGGCCAACGCAGGTGTTTGTCTAAGACTGGCAAACCTTTAACTATTTCAATGGGATGCGTTTCTAGCATTTCTTTGAACATGGGCTCGGCTGCAATGTCTAGTTTGGTGCCGGTTGCTAGCCAAATTCGATCGACCAATAACGTCTCCCCACTGCTGCAATCAACAGTCCATCTGTTATTTTCCCACCGAACGCCAACAACTTCGCACTGTTCGTGAAATGTCAGTTTTTCGCTGCGGGAGAACCTCCGCAACTGTGTCATAATTTCCGGTGTCATCGAGCCGCCGTTGCGGGCTTGTTGAATGATTTCCCACCGCGAATGCCAATCTGGTTCGGCGGCGAATCCTTTGAGGTATTTTGGCCCCAACCAACCGGGTTCGGCATCAAATAGTTTTTCTTGGAAATAGCGCCTAGTCATTAACAGGACTGTTGCTCCTCTGGCGGTTGCTCCTACTGCTAAATGTCCGCTGGTTAGTCCGCCGCCGACAATTAATATTTGTTCTCCTTGCAATTGCAAATTTCGCAAATCTATTTGATGGGAGTGGCGAATTCTTTCGGCGGGATGCTGTGTTTGAATTTGATTTGCCCACGCTGGTAAATGCGGTTTTCCACTTCCGGCGGCGACAATTACTCGGCGGGCGATCGCACTTTTTCCGTCTTCAAACCACAGGCGGAAACGGCCGGATTTCGGCTGAATGCGGGTAACTTTTGCTTTGATAACTCGATCGCCCAATTCCCACCTTTTTATTGTGTCCCCGCAAAATTCCTCAAATAACCGACTTCCAGGCAAATCGTAGGGGGGAAACAATTCGCAGGAGCGATTTTGGGCAAACCTCCGCAATTCGTAAGGGTTGGGATCTGGGTGGTGGACTGCGGGCGATCGCAAATGCCCAATTTCTAAAGCTGCAAATTGCCTCCGCCACTGGATCAGCCATTCGCCACTCGGATCGAATGCTAAAAGTTTATCCCGGAGGCTGTTGCGTTTTTTCAATATGTGTGGTACCAGAGTCAGGGCGTGCGGCCCAGCGCCGATTACAGCTAAATCAATTTGGGGCGGCGTGGCTTCTGAGTTCGCTTGCATGAGAAGTGAAATTTGCGAATGATAACAATTCTCATCCTAGGTTGATCGAGCATCAAGTTTACGCCTTTCGAGAGCAAGGAGGATGGATGTTCCGCAGAAAGAGACAGGATACGCAAAAGCTCAGAAAGCGGTTTTCTGAGAGATTTCTGCCCATCCTGAGCGCACTGGGGCGCTCAGAAACCGAGTTTTTTAGCCCACCGGAATGAAAACCGATCTCGGAAAGCGTCGGGACGATCATCGGTGGGCGTTACGATAAAAGTAAAAAAAACTTGTAAAAAAAACTTAGCCGACTGCCTGTGGCGCTGCCTCAATTGCCAGAGCCGGCAAGCATCGCTGACGGGCGCTAATCTCTGCTTGGAGTGCCTGATTGACTTGGGCTAGTTTCATTCTCCGCTTCGGAACTTTGGCATTTAATACGTGATTCACTTCTGAGAATTGGGCAGCTTGTTATTGAATCTTGACAAATAATTCAGCTTGCGATCCGATGACTCCTAAGTGATCGGCAATTTTCTGGCGCACAAACTCGATTTCCTCTGCTTCCTGCTGTAAATGCAGAATCGCTCGAATTGTAATGATGAGATTAAATTATGAGCTAAACTAGACATTAGATTGAATAGGCGATCGCATTCCAGCATCGGTTTCAAAAATACTATTAAGTATCGGATTAGCCTCTTAAATTCCTCTTCTATCAACTGCTGTTGTTTAATCAGCCTTAGCCTTCTTCATTTTCTACTTAGTCTTAACTCAAGCATAAACAGCTCTTAGATAAAATCTTCCACTATTGTTTTAAACTGGCACTTTCATAAGTTGAGCCACAAAGTATATTAAGAAAAATGTACTTGACTGAATAGCACAGCAGAGCGAGCGAAAATAGTAGATAGTAACTCTAAGAAGCTTCGGGCTTGACAGAAGCCGTAGGAATACGTAGATATGATTAACCTTACAAAAGTTTTCCTAGGATATCACATTAACGAGGAAATTTACGCAGGCAATCGAACTCTAGTTTATCGCGGCATTCGCTCTTCAAATGGGCAACCCGTCATCATCAAACTACTGCGAAATGAGTTTCCCAGCTTCAACGAACTCGTTCACTTCCGCAACCAATACGTCATTGCTAAAAACTTAAATATCCCCGGCACTGTCAAGGTCTACAGCCTGGAGAGCTATCATAACCGCTATGCTCTGGTGATGGAAGACTTTGGCGGAATTTCCTTAAGTAACTACCTTGCTAGTGTAGCAGAAGCTAGCAACGAAACCCCAGAAGGCTTGCCCGTTAACGAGTTTCTTCCTATGGCGATTCAAATTGCCAACGCCCTTGACGGACTTCATCGCCACCACGTCATCCATAAAGACCTCAAGCCCGCCAATATTCTAATTAACCCCACCAGCAAAGAAGTGAAGGTGATTGACTTCAGCATCGCTTCCATGCTGCCGCGCGAAACCCAAGAAATTCAAAATCCCAACGTCCTTGAAGGCACTTTACCTTATATATCTCCCGAACAAACGGGGCGAATGAATCGAGGCATTGATTACCGCACAGATTTCTACTCGCTAGGAGTAACATTCTACGAATTACTAACAGGAAAGTTACCATTCCAAACGGATGACCCCATGGATTTGGTACACTGCCACCTCGCTAAGCAACCTATCCCAGCCTCAAGTGTCAACAAAAGCGTTCCATTGGTGCTGTCGGAGATTGTCAGCAAACTGATGGCGAAGAATGCTGAAGCTCGCTATCAAAGTGCCCTAGGACTCAAGTTTGATTTGGAAACTTGTTTATCCCAGTGGCAAGAGACAGGGGCGCTGACTAAATTTACCATAGGGGAGCGAGATTTGTGCGATCGCTTCATCATCCCCGAAAAATTATACGGTCGAGAAAGCGAAGTATTTTCGTTGCTAGCCGCCTTTGACCGGGTGAGTGCAGGTAGCACTGAAATGATGCTCGTTTCGGGTTTTTCTGGTATTGGTAAAACCGCTGTCGTCAACGAAGTTCACAAACCTATTGTCCGGCAGCGTGGCTACTTTATTAAAGGAAAATTTGACCAATTTCAACGCACCCTTCCCTTTACAGTATTTGTCCAAGCTTTTCGCGATTTAATGGGACAAGTGCTATCGGAAACAGATGCGAAAGTTGAACAGTGGAAGTGGGAAATTTTGGCAGCTTTGGGCGAGAATGCTCAGGTAATCGTTGAAGTCATTCCTGAACTAGAACGTATTATCGGACAGCAAGCGCCAGTCCCCGAACTTTCTGGAAGTGCTGGTCAAAATCGCTTCAATTTGTTGTTTGAAAAATTCATTCAAGTCTTCACAACAAAAGACCATCCTTTAGTGATTTTCTTGGACGATTTGCAATGGGCAGACTCAGCATCGTTAAAATTAATTCAACTGCTGATGAGCGACGTTGATAACTGCTATCTCTTTTTAATTGGAGCTTATCGGGATAACGAAGTTTTTCCCTCACATCCATTGATGCTGACGTTAGCAGAGATTCAAAAAACTGAAGCCAAGGTGAATACTATTACCTTAGCACCACTTGATCGAGCCGATGTAAATTGTTTAGTTGCCAATACTCTAGCTTGTTCTACAGCGTTGGCTCAGCCTTTGACACAACTCGTTTATCAGAAAACGCAAGGCAATCCATTTTTCAGCACACAATTCCTCAAATCTTTGCATGAAGATGGGCTAATTGAATTTAATTTTTATCTTCGTTATTGGCAGTGCGATATTGCCCGAGTGCGAACCTTGGCACTAACAGATGATGTTGTAGAATTTATGGCAGTTCAGTTGCGAAAGTTGCCGGCCCAGACACAGGAAGTTTTAAAGTTAGCGGCTTGTATTGGCAATCAGTTCGATTTGGCGACGTTAGCAATTGTTGATGAAAATTCGCCAGAAGAAACCGCATCGGCTTTATGGAAGGCACTACAAGACGGCCTAATTTTACCCATTAGCGAAGTTTATAAGTTTTATCAAGCAGAGGGAAATAGCGAATCGGTAATCAGTAAGGGGAAGCAATCTGAGCAATTACTAATTACCCCGGATCAATTACCCAAATATAATTTTTTACACGATCGCGTCCAACAAGCTGCTTATTCTCTGATTCCAGAAGACCAAAAGCGATCGACTCATTTAAAAATCGGTCAACTGTTATTACAGAATACACCAGAAGCCGAGCGAGAAGAAAGAATTTTTGATATTGTCAACCACTTGAATGTGGGAGTTGAGCTAATTACTCAGGAAGCAGAACAAGAGCAATTAGCACAATTGAATCTGGTTGCTGGAAAGAAAGCGAAAGCTGCTACAGCCTATTCTGCTGCGGTTGAATATTTGAACGCGGGAAGGGAATTACTGACAGCAAATAGCTGGGAGAGTCAGTATAAACTAACTTTGACTCTGCATGAGGAAGCAGCAGAAGCGGCTTATCTGAACGGCGATTTTGCAGAAATGGAGATATTAGCTATAAGAGTGTTGCAAAAAGCTATATCGCTGCTGGACAAAGTGAGGGTGTACGAAGTGCAAATGCAAGCTTATATGGGGCAGAATAAGCTACAAGAAGCACTAGGTATGGGGCTCCAAGTGTTAAAGCTGCTCGGAATAGAGTTTCACAACTCGCCAAACCAATCTGATATCGGACACGCGCTGACCCAAACCACTTCAATTTTGAGCGGAAAGCAAATTGAGAATTTAATCGATCTCCCTCAAATGACAGATCCGCATCAGCTAGCAACTATGAGGATTCTGTCAACTCTATTTTCCTCTGCTTACATAGCGCTGCCGTCCCTAGTGCCTTTAGTAATTTGCAAACAGGTCGATTTATCTGTCTTATATGGCAATGCTTCTGTATCTCCCGCAGCTTATGCTCAGTATGCTTATCTGCTCTGTGCGATGGGAGATATAGATACAGGCTATCAGTTCGGTCAATTAGCTTTATCTTTGGTCTCGAAGTCAAATGCTAAAGCAATCGCTGCCAAGGCGCAGTACATAGTTGCTGGTGGCGTTCAACATTGGAAAGAACATCTCAAGAATACAGTAGAACTTTTGCTTTCAGCATACTTTATTGGCCTGGAAACCGGAGAGTTAGAATTTGCTGGCTATACTATTAGCGTATATATTAATCACTCGTATTTTAGTGGTAAGCCATTAACGCAATTGGAACCAAAAATGGCAACATACTGGGAAGCCGTGCTGAAAATTAAGCAAGAAACACCGCTTCATTTTGTAGAAGTATTTTGGCAAGCTGCCTTAAACATGATGGGACGGGTGGAAAATCCCTGTCAGTTAAAGGGTGAAGTTTACGACGAAGATAAAATGCTGCCACTACACCAGCAAACTAATAATGGAGTAGCACTTCATTACCTCTACTTGAACAAGATTGTACTTTGTTATTTATTTGATCATTACTCGGAAGCACTGGAAAACATCGAGCGAGTAGAAAGTTATTTGGGTGCAGCTACAGGACAGATAACTTTTGCTATCTTCTATTTCTATGATTCTCTGGTGTGGCTGTCGGTATACTTGAATACTCCCTTTTCAGAGCAAAAGGAACTTCTTGACCGAGTACAAGCTAATCAAGAAAAAATGCAGAAATGGGCACATCATGCCCCCATGAATCATCTGCATAAATTCTATCTAGTGGAGGCTGAACGGCATCGGGTTTTAGGGAAAAAAATAGAGGCGATCGAGATGTACGACAAGGCTATTGCCCTCGCCAAAGAAAACGAATACATTAACGAAGAAGCACTAGCTCACGAACTCGCTGCCAAATTCTATTTGGAATGGGGGAAAGAAAAACTTGCCAAACCCTATTTAATTGATGCTTATTATGCCTACGCTCGTTGGGGAGCAAAAGCAAAGATTGACCATCTAGAACAGCGCTATCCCCAACTCATTGCTTCTATCCTGCAAAATGAGCGAACTTGCCAGAATCCCAGCGAAATGATTCACTCCTATAGCAAGAGTGAATGCTCCCTATCTAACAATAATAGAACACTTATCGGTAGCACCAGCAGTTCGGAGTTAGTAGATTTGCCGACAATTATCAAAGCTTCTCAAGCTCTTTCCAGTGAAATAGAATTAGAGCAATTGCTGACGACTTTAATGCAAGTAGTAGTTCAAAATGCCGGAGCACAAAGCGGAGCATTAATTTTGGATGAAGGTGGAAAGTGGAGAGTTGCCGTACACTGTACAAATCGCCAAAATTGTAATTTGGAATCACTTCTAGTTGAAGAAAGCAAAGCAATTCCTCTGAGCATAATTAACTACGTCAAACGTACAAAAGAAATTTTGGTATTCGATAGTGCCAGCACTCAAACCGCCTTCGCGGCAGATCCTTACATCATTGAGCAGCAATCCAAGAGCGTTTTATGCACTCCGATTCTCCATCATGGTAAAGTAATGGGCATTTTGTATTTAGAGAATAATCTCACAACGGGGGCGTTTACGCGCGATCGCGTCGCCATCCTCAATATCCTGTGCTCGCAAGCAGCAATTTCCTTACAGAACGCCCGACTGTATCAGCAATCCCAGGAATATGCCCAAAAATTAGAGCAGTCTATCCACGATCTCAAACAGATGCAGTTGCAATTGGTACAGGGTGAGAAAATGTCTGCTCTCGGCAATTTAGTCGCAGGGGTAGCCCACGAAATTAACAATCCCGTAGGCTTTATCGCCGGCAACTTGCAACCCGCTCAAGAATACGTCGGGGATTTATTCAACTTGATTGATTTGTATCAAGAAAGATTTCCCAATCCGGGAGGGGAAATTGAAACAGAAATTGAGGATATAGACTTGGAGTATTTGCGAGAAGATTTGCCCAAATTGATTGGCTCGATGAAGGAGGGAGTTGAGCGCATTCGCAATATCAGTACGAGTTTGAGAACGTTTTCCAGGGCAGATAGCGATCGACCAGTTTCTTTCAATATTCACGATGGGATCGAAAGCACTCTGCTAATTCTCAAGCACCGTTTAAAAGCCAGCGAGTTCCGCCCTGCCATTGAAGTTGTGAAAGAGTATGGTAACTTGCCCCTAGTGAAATGCTTTCCCGGACAGTTAAACCAGGTATTTATGAACGTACTGGCAAATGCCATTGACGCTCTGGAGGAGTCAAATAAGGAGCGCACTTTTAAGGAAATTAAAGCCAGACCTAATCAAATCACGGTTCAAACTGCTCTGAGCGAATCCAAAAATCACGTTTTGATTCGCATTAAGGATAATGGAGTGGGGATGTCGAACGAAGTCAAGGAAAACATCTTTAACCACTTATTCACAACTAAGTCTGTGGGTCAAGGAACTGGATTAGGGTTGTCTATAGCCCACCAAATTGTTGTGGAAAAACATGGAGGCACATTAGTGGTGAATTCCTCCCTCGGTCAGGGTTCGGAGTTTGTGATTTCTATTCCGGTGTGAGCAGTTCGTAGTAGGTCTTTAGCGCAATTAGCAGCGCCACCTCGCAATTATCAAGCCCCCTTATTAGAAGAAAGAGGGAAGGGAGAGCGGGGAACGAGCAACAGGCTAAGGGTTCTTTTGCTAGGAACTAGCGACCTACGGACTAGGGAAAGAAAGAATCTAGATTAATTCCCCCATCATCTGCCCGCATTTTATTCGTGATTGAGACAGCGGTTTGGAACCGCCCGCTTTACCAATACTCTTCCCTTTTTTTGTGCCCTGTTTTGAGTTATATCATTTCCGGTTACACCGGAATGATGTTGACGGTTGACTGTTGACTGTTGACTGTTGACGCCGTGAACAGTCAACAGTCAACAGTGAACTCGAATTTACTATTCCGATGCTAACGGATTTGATATTAAGAGTTTCCTTGAGATTTTAAGCCTCTACCTTACCAAAAGGAAAGCAGCTATCATGCTACGGAGATTGTGGAGTTAAATTTCATAATATGATAAGGCGCGCACCCTAGGTTAATAAGGTGCGCGCTTGACGCTTGACGCTGAGATGTACGGAGAGGGTGGGATTTGAACCCACGTTAGAGTTACCCCTAAAGTAGATTTCGAGTCTACCGCATTCAACCGCTCTGCCACCTCTCCAATTGATTTGAGATGTGAGCTAAAAGTATTTTACCGCACAGTGCGCCAGATTGTAAATCTTTATAAAAAAGAAGTTTGATTTTCTTCAGATTCCAAAGTGGTCTTAAATCCCCCTGCTGGAGTCCACTGGAGGGCTCCGTCGCGCCCTGTCCAGAATATCTGGGTTTTGCTTTGGCGCAGTTGGGCTGCGGTTTCTGGGTCTATTTCGTCAGCAGATGCGATCGCCACTTGCGGCCCCACTGCGCCCAATAACTCGGCCGTCAAGGCTTTTCCTGACCACCACAGCACTTGAGCCGGCTTCAAGGTTCCCGTTGCTGCCAATTTTTTTTGCGCTTCCGGTGTCATTTCACCGACGAGCAACCAAGTTCGATTTCCCACCAGGAATTCTACCACTGGAATCTCCGCATTCACCAACTGCAACCGCGTCGAACCCAGATCAACTGTACTGTTAGTTTCTAAAGGAAAGTAAACGCCTTGGCGAGATTGCACAGCCGTCATAAATTCCTGACTGTTGCCACGGTGAATTTGTTTCGGAGCATTGTTATCATAAAATGTTTTAATTGGCAAGCGTTCTAGTAATTTTCCCCAACCGGCGCTCAAACCTAAGTGACCGTGAGTGGCGATCGCAAAATTCACAGAATTGACTCCTTGCTGCTGCAAAAAAGGCAACACTGTAAACCTTACGGTATTTTCATCACCGCTATTAATTAGCGCCACTTTTCCCCTATCTTGAATTACTAAAACAGGCTCGCCAGATGTCGCCAGCAAAGTAACTTGAAATAAAGATGATTGAACGTGCCAAGCTGGCAAAACTATGATACTTATTCCCGCCACAAGCGCCAGCGGTAAAATCCAAGCCGATGAAAAACTCGGCAGCGAAATAACTCTACTTTTCCCCTTCTTTTTTCTTCCTTCCTCCTTCTTCCTTCTTCCCTCTTCCTTCTTCCTTCTTCCCTCTTCCTTCTTCCTTCTTTCCCCGCTCCAAACCCAGCAAATTAAACTGTAAAGCGCTATTAGCTGAAACACCGATACTTGACCGACAGCTACCGAATTACCCGGTAATTGCGAGAAATATTGGGCGATCGCAATTAACCCCTTTGCCGGATAATCGAGCAGTTGCGCTAAAACACTGCCAGCGGGCGGAAAAATCAATCCAGCTAAAGCGCTAACCATCCCCCCAATACTCAAAATCCACAGCAAAGGAGCCGCAATAATATTAACTAAAATGCTGTAAGGTGATACCACACTAAAAACATAAAGTAACAGCGGCAGCACCCAAACTGAAGCGGCGATCGGAACCACAACAATCGAAGCGATCGCGGGAGGCATCCAGTCCAACTTTGCCATCAGCGGGGGCGTTGTCACGATTAACCCCAAAGTCGCCAAAAAACTCAGTTGAAAACCTAAATCCCAAATCCACAAAGGGTTAACCAGCAGTAAAATAGTAGCAGCGATTAACAGCAACCCCAGCGGCTTAACTTGGCGGTTCAGCACCAAAGCAAATAAGGTTCCAAATCCCATCAAAGCAGCGCGGCATACTGAAGCTTCAAAGCCAGTTAACGCCACTAGCAAAAATAAAGCACCGACGCCAAAACTAAATTGTAATTGTTTGGAAAAACGTCTGGTTAAACCTAGAACTAAAGCCAAAACCATTGAAACTTGAGTGCCGGAAGCTGCGATCGCGTGGGCCAATCCAGCCTGCACAAAATAGTCGCGGATATTGTAAGGTAAATCTACTGCTTGTTTGCCGAGGGCGATCGCACTGATTAAGGGCCCTTCGGGAACATTTAACTGCGATAGTTGCGATCGCACGATCCGTTGCCGCATCGCTTGAATTTTCGATGGCTGCATCCCGCTGGGCTCCAAGAAAGCAGCCGTTTGGCTGTTAACTCGATTTACATCCGCAATCGCCTTTTCTCTCGTCCAGTCAATTTGACGACCTTTGAGTCCTACAAAAGCTCCTTCTCTGGCTAAATATGTTTGAAAATCAAAAGCCCCCGGATTCGACGGCGGCTGCGGTTTGTACAAGGAACCCACAACTGCGATCGTATTGTCGGCGTACAAACCCGTTGCTTGCAGCAGGGGAACTGTAACGTAGAGTTTGCCGGATACTGGGCGGTTGACAACTGCTCCTCCCTCGCCGCCGTTGATTTCGCTAACTAAATCTGTTTCTAGCCAAAATTGCGATCGACCCGATCGAGTCAATCGAGGCGTACTGACAACTCTACCGCGAACTGTCACTGCCACTTCTTGAGTGTTCCCGCCAGCCGGAATCAGTTTGCTGATGTCATCTACTGCCGGTTGGGGCGATCGAACTGCAAAATAAACGCTCGCTAGAAATGCCACCAAACCCGCAACTGCCCACACCCATTTCGCTCTCGGCAGCATCTCCAACAAACTCAATTCTTCCCTCGTATCTAAGGGTTCTTCAAGAGCATTTTCTTTTTGCCGGGTGCGTCTTTTCTTGGTGACTTTGACAGAATTTTTAGTAAATTTTCGCAACAATTTTGGCATGGCGATCGCCACCGCTATTCCCAAAGCAAGTATCCCGTATCTACCCCAAGAAACCGCTGTAGAAATCAATCCCAAAATGTAGGCAAGACAGAAAATGGCACCCGTTGCTTGATTCATTAATTAGTAATTTAGAGGGGGAATATTTCAGGGAAACCTATGCGGGACCTATGCACTCCTTACCAAAAAAACCGGGTTTTTAAACCTAGATCAAAAGCTAAACGCTGTGTATTTAGATAAAAAACCCAGTTTCTCGCTACCCGTGCGTAAGTTAGGGCAAAATTTCTTTCCTTACATTCTTTCCCTTCCCCTTCCCCTTCCTTTTCCTCTTCTAAATAGACAGCCCCAATTTTAAACCGAAAGCCGCGTGCAGCACCATAAGTGCAAGGGCGGTCGTGCCTAAATAAGCGTGAACCGCGCGCAGTGCCAGCTTATTGCCCCCAAAACCAGTTAGCGAAATCAAGCTGCCAACAGCCAGTAAAACCAGCACTGCCGAACCTGTCCAAAAATGCGGACTTTCCATGACTGGCTGGTGCTGCATCACCAGCGACAGCAAGCCGCCTGTATAGCCCAAAGCTAGAAACAGAAACATCCACGGTGCAAGCTTCCGGTGATCCGAGCGACTTTTGAGTGCGACATCTTTATCGGCGGCCAAACGTCCCTGCCATCCCGTATACCCGACAAAACTGCCCATCGCCACCACCACTATCCCCATCATTACAGGGTGTCCCCAATGGGTAATTGGTTCGGGAATTCCCATACTGCGAAATTGACTGGCGATAGGTTCTAGTAGTTCGCTGAGATTTATCATTTGCTTGAGATTCCTAACTTTGCGATCGCTAATTTTGATTTAACCAACAACTTGCTCTAAATAGCAATATATCGATCGCGATTTTCAATCACTGTTTCCAGCCAGAAGTCTGTATAAAATAAAAGAGCCGGACACAGGAGAAGTGTATTCCCTAGCCTCAGCCGGGGAGCGCCCATTTCAGTTAATTTGAGTTGAGCAGTATCCAGTTTTTTGTCCCCACACCCGTAAGAGGATGCTATTGCAGACGGCGCTATGATTAAGCCTTACCGATTTTTGCAGCGAATTGCTCAACTGCTCGCCTACGCTTACTCAGCACTGATTGTCAGCTATCTGATTCTGAGACTGATCTTTTGGGACAGGCTGTGGCCGATTGCCTTGATGGGGGATTTTGTTCCTTGGATTTTCTTGCCAATCTTCCTGCTGCCAATTCTAGGGTTTTTTATCATAAAGAAACGCTGGTTCGCGATTGTTTCCTCTGTCGCTGGCATCTGTTTGCTGGGTTGGCTACACGTCACCTACTTTTCTCCCCAGCCGACGAACATCAGTGACTCCCAGCCAACCCTCAAGATTTTTTCTCTCAACCTCGGCTGGCATCACAAATCCCCACAAGCTTTGGTCAACCTAATTGAGGAAGAAAAACCAGACCTCATTTGTTTGCAAGAAATTAAGGAGGATTACGCCAAAGAAGTATTCTCTAAATTGGCGGCATTATACCCGCACCACCTGGGGCGCGGATACCATGTGATTCTCAGCAGATATCCCATTCGCTCTTTTCAAAAGTTAAAGCTAGCCCGTGGGAACGAACCACAGGAACGAGCTATTATCGGAATGAACCAGCAAGATGTAGTTCTTTATAACATTTCAACAACCCCACCTTGGTTTCGCCAGCATAAAATTTTGCCTTTCCTCAAAATCCCAGTTTACGAGTACGGCGACCGACCGGCACAAATTCAAGATTTAGTGCGGCGACTCCAGAAAGAAACGCTGCCGACTATTGCTGCCGGGGACTTTAATCTGACTGACCAGTCTCAAGACTACTATTATTTGAGAGCGGTTATGCAAGATGCTTTCCGAACAGCAGGACTGGGTTTTGGCTTTACTTTTCCTCACGGGTGGGATCTGAATTTACTGGTTAAACAGTTAAACTGGAAATTAACTTTTCCCCTGGTGAGGCTTGACTATGTTTGGTATTCTCAGCACTGGGGGGCGAAATCAGCCAAGGTTTTACCGCCAATTGGTTCAGAGCATCTGCCGCTGTCGGTCCAACTGCGGATGCGACCGGAATTGGGACGAGTGTAGGGGGTACGCAACACTTTGGTGGGGCTACCACAAGGGAATTAGTGTCAATTAAAGCTCCGGGCGAAGATTCTGATGCTGTTGGCGAATCCGTGAAGCGTGACACCCCACATTTGCTCCCGTCGCACCCCTGTTAGATCATTTCCGGTAATTACCCGCAATTAATTTTTATTTCCCTGTTTCTCTTTCTTCTTTCTTCTTGGCGTACTTGCCATCTTGGCAGCTCATTATTAAACCTCCCAAGGAGACAAAGTATTGATTCGCCAACAGTCTCATGGAATTCGCGGCTATCCAAACAAGGAATTTTAGACAAATGAAGATGTTTTCCATCAAGCACACACTAATTGCTCGAATTAAGCCTTACGGGCTTTGCAGTTGACTGCTGAATCGCCCCTAGGCGATAGCCCCCGGTATGCGCTTCACCCAATCTTCACAGCCTCATCCTCACTCTGGATGTTAAATTCTACCTGCCTGCTCAAAGTTAATTTCAATTCCTTGACTTTGTGAATGCCAAAGGGAGAAATATTAACTTCGCAGCCGACGAGCACTCGCTCTTCTACATTTTGCTAATCGCTCTCAAGGGAGAATCAACTTCTGGAAAAAAAACTAGAGGTTCCAAGTTTGAGACTTCTGGCATAAAGTATGCCGTCTGCCCAGGCTCACTTCGATCGACTGAGCGCTAACCCGTCTAGAAGGCACCCTGATAGCACCCTTGTCTGTTGAGCAGCCATCGGTGTGCACCTAAATGAACCCTCTCAACTAACTCGCTGGGGATTCGGTTTTAGCAGACAAGCACCCACTTTCTTGCGTCGCCTTCCTCGGAACCGTGCAATCGCTAAAATCACTGCGCCGTCGCTAAAGTAGCTTCCGAAGGTTGGATTTGATACTTTACGAGATTTGCCAGTTCTTGTAACTGACTAATAGCTTCTGCACCTTCTAGTTTCATGAGTTCGCGGTCGTCCCGCATCTCAGTCCAAGTGATACCGTAATCTGACACTAAAAATCGAATCAGATGGTTGTCCGTCAAACTGACCATAAATGAGGCACTGTTCATCTGACCCCCGCAAGTGTAGCAGGATGCCAGATAACCCCGATGCTCTAGCACGATCGCTAAAGCTTGGAGGTTCATTACCAGATCTTGAACGAATTTACGGTGTTGTTCTGCAAGTCTCAGAAACACAGTTCTCCTCCTATCACCACACCGTGTATTTTACATCCCATTTAATAATTTCTTAATAAATGGGTATTTAGGTGCTGGTTCAGTATACGTTTAGTATGCTCAAAAAAAATCGGATTAGCGACCTCTTCAGCCTACCTATACTAGATTAACCGAGTTGTGGTCGAAACGAAGTATCAGCAGCGACATTCAGCCAAAACACGGTCTCGCGGGGGACTCCAGCCGGAAAATTTGCCTGCTGTCATGGCTGATTCAGCCGTCGGAGAACCCAAAGATACAAATAACTAATGATAGTGATGAAATTAGTTAAGCATAAGAGTTCAATCGCCTTGGGGATACTCGTCCCAAAGCGTCGTCGTCTGCCGCAAGCTCCGAAAATCGCCATTCCCCAAAATCAAGTGATCCAGCAGCGGAATCGACAAAAACTGCGCTCCCGCCAGCAACTGTCGCGTCAAAGCAATATCCTCCGGGCTTGGCTCCACAATCCCCGAGGGGTGATTGTGCGAGATAATCGCCCGCGTCGCCCCCTGGCGGATCACCTCGCGAAAAATATCCCGTGGGTGAGCCAAAGTTTCCGTTGCTGTGCCGATCGTAATTACCTGAGTACCCAGCAGGCGATTTTTCACATCCAGCAGCACTACAGCAAAACGTTCCTGAGACTGCCACATCAAATCCTGACTCAGGGCGTCCGCCGCCGCTTGGGGAGAGTCAACCACAGCCATTTCCGGTGGTCGCGACTGAAACACCCGCTTCCCCAACTCCACCGCAGCCAAAATCGAAGTTGCCTTGGCAGGGCCAATCCCGTGAATCTGCGTCAACTCCTGAACGCTAATAGTGCGTAGCACAGCCAGAGGATCGCGGTGGTGCAAACTCAACTGATTTAAAATATACTGTCCGAGCCCGACGGCGGAAAGTTTGCCTTGTCCCTGACCAGTACCCAGGAGAATCGCAATCAATTCTGCAGTCGCCAAACTTTTCGGGCCACCCGCCATCAACCGTTCCCGTGGTCGTTCACTCGTTGGCAAATCGACAATTCTCAAGCTGTAAGTCATAGCTGCACCCGCACCGCAAGCTCAACAATTGCACAATTTTAGCCGATCGATTGGCGTTCTTCAATTCGTACAATCACCCAAAAAAGCCTCGATCGTTAACCGAGGCTGTTGGTAGAGTAAATCTAACCTAGCGTTTCGCAAGCGATCGAGTCTCGATCTCGATCGCGATCGAGCTTAAACGGATCGCCCGGATATGCCTCTAACACTCGCTGCGCTTCGGCTTGACTCGCAAAGTCCGAACAGTCGCAATCCGAGTTAACGCAACTCGGAAAATCGGCACTTTTAACCTTCGGTTTAGAAGACTCGTAAATAACTTTCTTAGTATCTTCCTTTGGCTGCTGTGCATCAATAGCAATCTCTGCGGTTCGCTCAACAGATTTGACTGAAGAGGGCAATTTGCGATCGGGCCCTGGTTTGGCAAGTGCAGGTACCTTCGCAGAAATTGCAGGTTTCGGTGTTGGTGTCGGCGTTTTCACAGTCTCCGGCTTGGGTGTCGGCGCTGCCGAAAGCGGTGACGGCTTAGCGGTTTGAGATGATACTAGCGGATCGCTTGGGGCCGTAAGCGCCACTGAAACTTCCTGAGACGGAGGGGGTGCGGTGACGCCAACAAGCACAAACGAAGCCACCATCAACCCGCCGTACATCGCGATCGATCGCTTGCGGGTTGGTGCGCCCACCCATTTCGGATTAACAATACCCAGAAACAAGGCAGGGATAGACAACAGAAAGCTTAAGACGAAAAAATTAAACATAGCGATTTTTAGCAGTAAAAAAGAGAAGTCATCCAGGACGCAGAAACCGGGTTTATTTTACCCAAATCCGAGGTGAAGCACGAAGGATATCTGTTTAAACCACCTGAGTTCTTTAATCCCTGTGCGTAAGTCCTGAGAAGTTAACTTGCTTATTTATCTACCGATCGACTCAAAAATCCCTATGATTTACGAAGTAAACTAGAACGTTGGACACCTGACCCTAGTGCAACCCCGTTTCTGAGTCAGTCCTGGACGCACTCAAAGACCAAAAACCCGGTTTCGGCGTCAATATTTATCGAAAAAGCGACGAGTTGTGGAATAAACCGGGTTTTTTGCGTAAGTCCTGTTAGGGTATTTCTCCTTACTAAAGCCCCGATTTTTCCCTACAGTTGGCGATCGCACTCCGACGCCTATAAACCGGGGTTTTTAATTGCAGTAAATGAGTAGAACCAAGTATTTTTCTTAAAAAACTACGTTTCTGGCCCCAACCGGCCGTAAGTCCTGGTAAAATTTCTTGTAATGCTGCCAAAAAAGTGAAATGCATACCCAGCTACCTTCAGCGCAAAGGTGCGCTTACCCTAAATTCTAGCGATTCAGTTGAGGCCAGCAGCCCCGATGAAACTGGTTGTGGCGCCTTGGGTGCTGTAACCCCAAGCAAAACGAACGAAACTGCCATCAAGCCGCCGTACAAGGCACTCGATCGCTTGCGAGTTGCCAGTCCCACCCATTGAGGATTTAGCAGACCCAGACAAAAAGCCGGTGTGGAAAACATGAAAGTTAATACAAACAAGCTGGACATCACGCACCTCCGACTACCGAATTGCAGCGATTAATTACTTTTCTCTCCAATTAATAGCTCACAAATCCGCTTAAAAAAGTGGTAATTTAGGATTTATAACTTGAGAATTATTCATGTTTATCAAACAATAATATTTTTTTTAAAATCTCTTACTTTAGGTAGTGGTTAAAAAAATAAGAGCTTTCTAAAGAAGTCAAAAATTTAGCTTAAAATAGAAAGTAAATTCCTTACTCAAAATATGAAAGTCCGCTTTAATGTAGTGCGCCAAAATCAAAACGAGGCTCCTCGGGTTCACACTTACACCCTAGATGTGGAAGAGAGCAATACCATCCTAGACTGCCTCAACAGTATTAAGTGGGAACACGACGGCACTTTAGCTTTTCG
The DNA here is from genome assembly GCF_036701905.1 of Microcoleus sp. MON2_D5. Classification (NCBI taxonomy): domain Bacteria; kingdom Bacillati; phylum Cyanobacteriota; class Cyanophyceae; order Oscillatoriales; family Microcoleaceae; genus Microcoleus; species Microcoleus sp. MON2_D5. The sequence continues at coordinate 13,209 of NZ_JAUBRM010000026.1, read as the reverse complement.
CAAAAATTGTCGCAATACAATTTGCGGCAGTTGTTCTATGCGAATTAACGGTCGCTCAGCATTAGCTTGCAAAGAAAATGTAGCCAGCGAACTCGCAAGACTGCAAAAAATAGCCGATTCCAGCTCAGCACAAATACCTACCGATTTCATCCCAGAAATCACAGTCGCCCCAATGGGAAATATGCCGGTTATTAAAGATTTGGTTGTTGACATGACCAGTTTTTGGGACAACCTAGAAGCAGTTGAACCCTATGTCAGCACCGCCTCGCGAGCAATTCCAGAACGCGAATTTCTGCAAACTCCAGAAGAGCGATCGAAACTCGACCAAACCGGCAACTGCATCCTCTGCGGCGCGTGCTATTCTGAGTGCAACGCCCGCGAAGTCAACCCGGAATTTGTCGGCCCCCACGCCCTCGCCAAAGCTTACCGCACGATCGCCGACTCCCGCGACAGCGAAACCGAAAATCGGCTCGAAAAATACAACGAAGGCACCGCAGGCGTCTGGGGATGCACCCGCTGTTACTACTGCAACTCGGTTTGCCCCATGGAAGTGGCGCCGATGGATCAAATTGGTAAGATTAAACAAGAGATTCTCGATCGCAAAGACGACCAAGCCAGTCGATCGATCCGCCACCGCAAAGTTTTAATCGATCTCGTCAAAGAAGGTGGCTGGATAGACGAGCGCAAATTTGGGATCGAAGTAGTAGGAAACTACTTCCGCGACGTTAAAGGTTTGCTGAGTCTGGGCCCGTTGGGTTTGAGAATGATCGCTCGGGGCAAGTTCCCGCTGTTTTTTGAGCCTTCTGAAGGTACCGAAACCGTGCGAAATCTGATCGAATCGGTTCAAAGTTTAGAAAAGTCAGCAGATTAGCCATGGGCTGTCATTTTCCTGGTAAATTACAAGTTGTGCGATCGCCAAGCTTCCGAAAATTCATCACTCAAAACTCAAAACTCAAAACTTTTAAATGACTGCTCAAACTCCTCCCTCCCCAAAACCGACAACCTCAAATACCCCCCCAAAACCAGAACCAGCCTTTGGGTGGAATGCCTATGCAGAACAAATCAACGGACGATTTGCGATGGTGGGATTTGTGGGACTTTTGCTGCTAGAATTCTTCACCCGCCAGGATTTTTTCACCTGGCTGGGTCTGCGTTAAATTAATCAAAATTAATTAAAAATGGAAGCTGAAAAAATATCTATATTTCAGCTTCCATTCTATTTTTAAGATTTATTGGAAATACAGATTATAAAATAATAAGTGCAAGACTATAACATTTATAGTTGCAGAGAAACATATGAATTTACCAAAGTCGATAGTAGTTGCTTGTAGTGCGATCGTCCTAGAATTATAGGGACACGGCAAGGCCGTGCCCTGACTCCCAAGTTTCGTTCAAACTAATTTCCAGTTGTTTCGCGGACGGTCAAACTGTACTTGCCTCTACCTTTTGGAGGCGGATCGTAAGCATTGACAATGACGCGGTAGCGACCGTTCGCAGACAAGGTAACAGTAAGCTCAGAATTGGAATTTTGCTGCGTCGCATCATCATTTTCTGCCAGTAACTCGCCCTGGGAGTTGAAAATAGCCAGGTAAGTATCAAAATCGGTACTTTCTACGCTAACAACCACTTTCTGACCCTGAGTGCCTTCAAAGGTATACTCGTCGTACAAACTGCTGTCCGAGGGCAGTACAGAAGACTTAGCAGGGGTGAGTTCTCCGTTTTGCTCTAAAATGACCTTAGATGAACCCGCATCAGGACTCGACCGAGGTTCTACAGTTGGACTCTGAGTTGGCGAACTCTGTGGTGATGGCGACGGGTTGGGGCTGGCTTGAGCTAAAACCGCCTTTTCAGCAGGCTTTGCATCAGTTAAATTTTGAGGAAGTTTTGCTGAAAGGAGGGTGGAACTACTGTTAGCAACTCCACCTAAATTTGAAACTGGTAGGGAGACAGTCGGCTTACCAGAAAAAGTAGCTAGTAGAGCAATTGGCGCGATCGCCCAAAATCTAACTTGACGCATGAATTACCTCGGTTTGCAACGAAGAAGGAAGTTCGGCAACGGATTTTGTAACGGATTTAACGGATGGAAGAAGGAAGTTCGGCACCGGATTCTGTAACGGATTTAATGGATGCACGGAAGCAGGAAGCAGAATAATTCGATCAATTACCAATTCCCGATTACCCATTACCTTTTTCCCCATTTTCACCGGACAGTTAGAGTGTAACGACCCCGGCCAGAAGCATCGTAAGCATTGACAATTACGCGATAGCGACCCGTAGCGGGCAAAGTAACGGTCAGAAACGCATTTTTAGTCGAATCGCTCCCATCGTCATTTTCTGCCACTAATCGGCCGTTAGGGCCAAAGATCGCCACATAGGGATCGAAATCTGTACTTTCGAGGGAAATGGTTACAGCCTGACCCGATCGACCTTCAAAAGTATACTCGCGATACAGACTGTTGTCAGACGGCAATACTGGGCCGCCTGCGACTAAAGCGCCTTCTTCTTGCAAAATCGCCCGAGAAGGCGCGGTAGGAGCACTCGCTTTCAGTTCTAACGTATAAGCCCCTGACTGCCTAGCTTGGTAGGAATTTGCCACTAACGTGTAAGTTCCGTCTGCTGGCAGCCTGACTGTAATTCTGGCGTCTTTACTGCCTGCGCCGTCATCGTCTTGCGCGATTTCGCGCTGGTTGGGCCCGAGCAAAATTAAATAAGGGTCAATTTCTTGACTTTTCATTTCTATTGTGATTTGCTGGCCCGCTTTTCCCTCAAAGGAGTAGAGGTCAAAAAAGCTGTTGTCGGTGGGCAGAACGCTAGACTTGTCGGTCAGGAGACCGCTGACGGCGGGCCCGTTTAACGGAACTTTTTGAGGTGATTTGTTGCCAAAGGGCGATCGGGCTTGAGCCACGCGGGGAGCTCGCCCTTCTCGCACCGCTGTCAGGAAAGCGGGTATTTTGTCTGCTGAAATTGCAAAACCGATACCGATACTGCCACCGCCCCGACCGCGAGTAAAAATAGAAGTATTGACGCCGATTAATTCTCCTGAACTGTTGAGCAAGGGCCCTCCAGAATTGCCGGGATTGATGGCGGCGTCGGTTTGAATTAAGCCCCGCTGCTGGTCGATGCGGCTGACGATTCCGACTGTAAAAGTACCTTGAAATTGACCGAATGGATTGCCGATCGCAAATGCTTGTTGCCCGACTTTCACCGAACCGGGACGGGCTAAAGGAATGGTGGGCAAATTGTTTTGACCGCGAATCTTCACCACGGCTAAGTCTAGACCTTCTTCGCCGAATCCGATGACATCGGCGACAAGTTTTCTGCCGTCTGACAAAATGATATTGACGGTACCGCCTGCCGAAACAACGTGGGCATTAGTTAACACCATGCCGTCGGGGCTGATAATTGTGCCGCTGCCGTTAGATTTATCTGTATCGACGGTAACAACCGCCGGACTAGCCTTTTCGTAGACTCGAATATTGGTTTGTTCTTCAACATTTTGGGCGATCGCACCCTGGGAATGCACCGAGTTAAATTCCGTTAAATCTGTTGATTGCCGCACAGGGGATGTCGTTACAACCGCAGTAGCGCTGGTTGCAACCCCAACCGTTAAAATTCCCGATACTGCTAAAGTTAGAAGTTTGAAATTCATGGCGATCGATTATTATTTAGCGATCGGTAGCTAGGAATTAGGTTTTGTGGCTAACCGCTAACTACCTTCTGTAATTATTTTAGGACTTGCACCACGGTAGTGACCTTCCTCACGCCGGTTCTCCAATTTGGAAATCTGAATCAGCAGCTAAATACTTAAAATTAGCTTCTCGTACCGCAGCGTCCTCATTGCCGTAGAAAAAAGACAGCAAAGCAAAGCGCTGACCACTAATCACGGTAGTGGCTTCATGCAGCAAAGAACACGAAAAAATAATCGCCGTGCCAGAATCGCCTTTATAACCGTGCGGCGCGTACTCTGGAAACCGTAAAAATCCCCCCGTGTACTCTCCCACATTCAAGTTTAGCGTCATCGCAAACCTGCGGTGCAGCGTAGCTTTGCTAGTGTTGTCGCGGTGCGACCGAAAATAACCGCCGCTGTCAGCATCGTAACAACCTATCAAATACCGTTCAAACCTAGTGATTGTAAACTGAAAAGCTTTCTCTACTTCCGGCCGCACCCGGCGTAGAATAATCGCATTCAATTGTTGCTGGAAATCCTCGTCTTGAATAAAGAAATCTCGGCGCTTCTTAAAAGTGTCGTCGTGCAAGCCAACTGTTTTCCCGCCTATTTGCCTCATAAAGCCCGAGGGACTGCCACCATTAGCTTTGTACATATCGATCAAACTGCGGCACAAAGCTTTGTCCAAAACGTTAGGAATTACCAACACCGGGGCGTGGCGAGTGGCTGATCGGGCTTCCTCAATAGGGGGCAAAGTTTTGAGAAAATCTAATACTTGTTGGGCGTGTTGGTGCGGTTCGCCCATCGGCAAAATATTAATTATTTGAAGGTTTTCGTTGAGTACAAAAGTTTGGGGTGCATAGTGAACTCCGGCAAATCCATTGTCTTCGATCTCTCGGAAAACACCGTACTGCTGACTGACTGTTTTATCCAAGTCCCAGAAAAATAGGAATGACGGAGCAATTGTTGTCGGTCTGTTTTGTTCTTTGTCTGCTGGGTCAACGCTCACTCCGAACCGCGCTACTTGCAAGCTTTGGAATTCTTCTGAAAGCTCTTGAAAGCTTTTGAGGATAACTTGGATTTGTTGAAAAGCTGCGCTGGCAAAGAAAAACAGCACGATTCGCCGACCGGCAACCGTTGAGAAATGAAATAAGGGGTTATTTGTAGAAGGAATGGAAAACCAGGGAGCCGGATCTCCTATTTCGAGTAATGGCATCTTGCTGATTTAAGAATTGGGATTTTATATTAAGATTGTTATGCTGTCGATTAGTTCCACAGGTTGGGTCGGTCAAAATAATTTTAAAAATACTTAGCTTTTATTTATGTATATATATGTTGGTCTGGGGTTCCACACTCACAATTTACAGTTTTTTTAATCATTTTAATATCTGAGAATAAGTAGATGGGGATCAATAAACGCAACTTATTTTTTTGCCTGCGGGCATGAGAAATGTTTAGTTTCACCCATCTACTTAGTGTTTGCCTATTTGTCGAAACTGGGGGAATTATCCGGTTGGTCTTCCGGGTATTCTACAGGTCGATACTCCACGTAGTCTGACGGCGGTGCTTCCACGTCGCGGTTGCTGGGGCGAGACCTGGATGATTCCGTAGGACGGGGTTTTTTGGTTCTCGGCGGCGTATCGGAACTGCGATTTTCCGAAGCAGGGGGGCGACTGCTGCGGCTGCGGGTCGGTCTTTCTTCGGGGTTGTCTGAAACGTCCCAGTTGTCAGACTCTTGGGCAGGCGGGGCTTCTGGGCGAGAGGGGCGTTTGCGCGACGCTCTATCTGCCGAGTCGGGCCTGGAGGTGTTAACGCTGCCGTTGCGATTCGAGGGGCGGCGGCGGGGTTCGTCGTCGTAGGCTTCCCGAGAGGAACGGTAGTCTTGGCTGCCTCTAATCCGGGGACGCTGCGGATAGTCTTCCTCTGGTTCTAGCTGTTCCATTTCGCCATCGTAGCCCTCGTAACCGTAGGCGTTGCTGACCGGTCGCTCTTCATCTACGTATTGGGCGCGAGTTTTGGCTTGGGCTGTGGTCGCTCCTCGCAGTTTAATGCTTTCTGCTGCAAAAAATATGGCCGAACCGGTGAGCAGAAATTGACCGAATGCCAGAATTGGGTCAAGCCGCCATCCTTGAAATAACAGAATACCGCCGCACAGCAGGCCGACTGCTGCAAAAAAAATATCGTGGTCTCGGGCTAGTTTGGGACGCCACGATCGCAGAAAATACAGTCCTGCCCCTGCTACTGCTAGGATAATCCCTAACAGGCTGCTCCAGTTCAATCCTAAATTGACCATTAGCCTATCTCCTATGTCTTTCCTATGTTAGCGAGTTAGATTTTACATCTATCATTAAGTCTGTCAGCCCGACTGTGCTTTCTGGGGCAGCGTCCGGTCAGGGTTTCAGCTTGGGAAGTGAGTATAATAATGAGTTTAACGGGAAAAAACCTCAGCTTGGCAGTCAACTGAAGGTTTTGCCTTGACAGTTGCTGGCAGCCGAGGTTTCTCGGATCGGGGGAATGCCCGACTTGTAGCCCACAATTGACTTGCAGCGCCGGACTTAGAAACCCGCTGACTTTTTAGGTGCGCTTGATTTTGTCTTTTTGGCTGATGAAGATCAGGCCGATCGTTGCTGGAAGCACTACAACCACCACGCCCACCAGCAGGCTGTACAAAAAGTTCGCGAGAGAAGGAGTCATAGATTCAAAGCCTTTGTTACAACAATTTGATTTTTATTAATTTTATACTTTCGATCGCACCTGTCAAACGGTTAAAATTATGAAGAGCAGACTTAACAAAACTTAAAATTTCGAGATAAGACCCATGACTGGTATTACCGTTGCAAGTTGGATTCTGGGCTCTGTCCTAGTTGTGATGACCTTGCTGTTTATTTTTCGGATCGTCCTGACTTGGTATCCCGAGGTGAACCTGAGCAAATTTCCGTTGAGTCTGATTGCTTGGCCGACGGAACCTTTTTTAGCCGTAACGAGAAAGATTGTACCGCCGATCGGCGGGGTGGACATTACGCCGATTATTTGGGTGGGTATCTGTAGCTTGCTGCGAGAAATGATTCTCGGTCAGCAAGGAATCCTGACAATGATGATGTAATAGTCAGTTGGCGGGCATCGGGCATCGGGCATCGGGCATCGGGCATGGATGAGTTGCCACCAACTGCTAACTGCCAACTGACTACTGACTACTGACTATTGTTCAAGAACTGTTCGACGAAATTGGTGTAAACTTCGCCGCTGAGAAACTCAGGGGAATCGAGGATTTTTTGGTGAAAGCCCAGGGTGGTAGGCACGCCGGTGATAGCACATTCCCGCAATGCCCGTTTCATCCTGCGGATGGCTGAGGGTCGATCGCGCCCCCATACAATTACTTTACCGATTAAAGAATCGTAGTAAGCGGGTATTTCGTAATCGGTGTAAACGTGAGAGTCCATCCGCACGCCGGGGCCACCGGGAGGCAAATAACCGCTGATTCTGCCGGGATGCGGTCGGAAATTGCGTTCGGGATCTTCGGCGTTGATGCGGCACTCGATCGCGTGGCCGTTGAGAATTACTTGGTTTTGCTTGATTTGCAGTTTTTCTCCTTGGGCGATGCGAATTTGTTCGGCTATCAAGTCGAGGCCTGTAATCATCTCGGTGACGGGATGTTCTACTTGGATGCGGGTGTTCATTTCCATGAAGTAGAACTTGCCGGATTTGTCCAGCAAAAATTCGACTGTGCCGGCACCCGTGTAGTTGATGGATTTGGCGGCGGCAATGGCGGCGTGACCCATTTGATCTCGCAGTTTCTGGCTGAGGGCTGGGCTGGGGGCTTCTTCGAGGAGTTTCTGGTGTCGCCGCTGAATCGAACAATCTCTCTCGCCGAGGTGGATGACGTTACCGTAGTTGTCGGCGAGGATTTGGATTTCGATGTGGCGGGGTCTTTCGATGAATTTTTCGAGGTAAAGTCCGGGATTGCCGAAGGCTGCATCGGCTTCGCCTTGGGCTGCTGAGAATAGTTTGGGGAGTTCGGATGCTTCTCTGACTAGCCTCATGCCGCGGCCACCACCGCCGGCTGTGGCTTTGATCATGACAGGATAGCCGATGTCGCGGGCGATCGACAAAGCTTCGTGTTCGTCCGCCAGCAATCCGTCGCTACCGGGAACTGTGGGGACTTTCACCCGCTGCATAGTTTCTTTGGCGGTGGATTTGTCACCCATCGCCCGCATCGCGGCTGCAGAAGGGCCGATGAAGGTAATTTGATGGTCGGCGCAGATTTCCGCAAATCGGGCATTTTCCGAGAGGAAGCCGTAGCCCGGGTGAATGGCTGCGGCGTTGCGCGTCAGGGCGGCCGCGATGATGTTGGGGATGTTTAAATAGCTTTTGCTGCTGGTGGGGGGGCCGATGCAAACGGCTTCGTCTGCCAACTGGACGTGCAAGGCGTGTTTATCTACGGTGGAGTGAACGGCGACCGTGGCAATCCCCATTTCCTCGCAGGTCCGCAATATGCGGAGAGCTATTTCTCCCCGATTAGCGATTAAAATTTTCGAGAACCCCATCTTCGCTGCTTAATTCACTCAATATTCTGTACAATAATGCCTTTCGGTATGTTCTGGATAATGGTTTTGCAGAAATTGTTCACAAAAATTTATTTTACATTTGGCTGGTAGTGGTGCTATGATTGTAAATCGGCGGTGCAAAAGGGCAAGTCACAAGTTAAATGTCAGGAACCTCAACCTGTGAATCTTTAACTCGTAACGCAAAAATCCCGGAGATTGCCAGAAAGAGCGGATGTGGCGGAATTGGTATACGCGCACGCTTGAGGTGCGTGTGGCATTATGTCCTTGCGAGTTCGAGTCTCGCCATCCGCATTGAATATATAAAACAACTGTTGACAGTTTTTGCTGTTGGCAGTTGTTTTGTATAGAGTGGTTTTTCTAGAAAGTCGATCGAGTACCGTAGGGTGCGGATTCATCAGATATCTTTAAGTGCGATCGAACTTCTGACAGATCCGCACCATACAAAATACTCTTTAACTCTCGATCGACAATTGTGTTTGAATTAAAAAGATAGATACTTATCGTTTGTCAAGTAGAATGGGGTTAGTTAGGTTCCGAATCCGAGAGTTTGCTGACGAAAAGGGATGGACGTTAAAGGATGTTGCCGATCGATCCGAGGTTCCGTACAGCACAGTCAGGCACTATGCTCGATCGGAAGGTCTAGCAACGGTTGATATCACATCAATTCAAAAAATAGCTCGCACCCTCGATGTTTTGATTGAGGAGTTGATGGATGTTGTCAAAGAGTAAACAGATTTATCAGTAAGTCGCGAGAATATAACTGCGAAAATTTAATTAACAAAGAAAGCAGAGGGCGATTACACATCCCCAGAGGGAAGTTGGTTTTGGGGACTAGGTGAAATTGTCTGCTGAGGTGATGATTTAGCCTTGAGGTGGCGTTTAGTGAAAAACCAAGCCAACCATCCCAAGCCTCCACCGCATAAACAACTAAGTACAACGGCAATAATGAAGGGATGAGGTGGCAGCAGAGGATGCTGAGGAGAGGGCAAATCCCAAGGTTTTTCGATTAAGGGGTAGCCGGCTGCTAAGATTCCGGCAAAGCCGACTCCGACACCGATGCCGGTACCGACTGCTTGAATCGTGTTTTGTAAATTGCGATCGCGCTCTTTTTCTTTTTCCTCTTTTTTCTGTAAAGTTTGTTGCAGTTGGCGATCGGACTTGGCTTGTTCTATTTCCACCAAACCCCGCAATGTATTGATAAATTCGCCGATCAAGTCTTTACCCGGCTGGATATAACTGAGGTAGGTTTCTATTTGGTCGAGATAGCGCTTGCAGGTAATTTCGCCAAACTCTCGCCAACTGGGAATATCGCCCGGTTGCCAAAATTTTTGTAAATAAGTTTGATAGTTGATCTGATTGGTTTTGATTGTGGTATAATGCCCTTGCAGATTTCGCAGTTGCCGTTGATACTGCATAGATAGTTCTGGCATTGATTCGAGAAGTTTTTGCAGTTCTTCTAAGGGCTTATCTTGCTTGAATTGTTTAATCTTTGCTTCTAGTTCGCTGTAAGATTTTCTGGCTTCACTGTAACTTTCTTGCGCTTGTTGGTAAACATATTCAATTTTGTGGCGAGTCAAGAGTGAGCCAAATAAATAGTCATAAACAGAGGTTACATCTGGAGATATCCCTTGATTGTCGATCCAAACTAAAATCCGATAGAGTTTATTGGGTTTATTTGCTTGGCTAATTTCATATTCAAATAGGGGAACTTTGAGCAAGTTACCTTGAGCGACTAATCCAAATGTAAAGTTAGTGTTTTTTAGCAGATTTATCACTAATTCATCAGCTACGCCTTGACATTCTGTATCAGGTATTTCTGTTTGTCCGTAAAGCCAGATGGTTTCACCGAGAGTGTTTTCCGAACATTCTAAGAAAAGGCTGCTAGGTTCAAATAAATCGATTTCTGCTGTTGCAATATCTCGGTCATCATCGGCGGGAGATAAAGTTAGATCGAAAGCGTAGGTATCGTGCCATAGAAAGGGTTGCAGATTCCCGCTAATCGCTAATTGATTGGGGTGAATCGCAGTAAGTGCGATCGACTGTTGTTCTTTGGTTAGCCATTGATTGATTAAATTTAAGGTTTTTGTCTGATGTTTGAAAGCCTGGGATACTTCATCAAATTCGTAGCAAACTAATTGAGATTTTAAATTTTTGATTTCAGTGAAAGGCAGTTTTTCACTTAGTTTAATCAGATTTTCCCAAATAAAATCGGCTGTAGGTGAAACTCGATCTGGAGGTTCAGCTAAAGTCTGATTGAGATGGAAATAACAAACACTGATAGTAAAATTTTTCATGGAGAAGACGGCGTATCTTGATTGGCTTCAGGAGGTTTTTCCGCAGCTATCGTCAAATTTTCTAGGGTTTCTTTCAAAATTTGACTTGGCTGTCCCGGCTTAGTGGTTGATTGCCCTTTATTGGGGAATTTAACTTCCTCAAATTTCATCACCTTAGCTCTGTATTGCAGCTTCATTGCTGGCTTATCTTGCAGCCAATTTTCAATAAGTTCGACATTCTTGTCCTCATTGTCTGTTAATTCAGCTTTGAGAGCAGCTAGGGCATATCTCAAGTTAAAAAAGAAATCTGATTGAATTAATTGCAGGAAAATTTCTATTTTGTTGCTGCTATTAGTCATGTTTTACTCTCCTTTGCCAGCCGCAGAGAAGCCGGCCCAATGATAGGGGTTTTGATAGATTTTAGCACAGACTCCTTGAGTTGCTTTGTCCTCTTCCAAGCAGTATTGTAAGATTTCTCGCCAGTCAGTGTCTAGGAGGTGACATTGGTTTGTCCAGTCGAGGAAGCCTTGGATGTCGGTGTCTCGCATCCAGATTTGGGCTTGGCTTAATGCTAGGGCGAATTTACCGGGTTGGTGGTAGAGGTTTTCGTAGGTTCTGATCAGTAAAATCGCTGTGGAAAAGGCGTTTACTGACCACAGGCTGACGTATAAACTGGGACTACCAGCTAGTAGGAAACCGCTGGTGAGGCTGATGTATTCGTCGGTGTTGTCGAGTTGGACTTGTCCGGTTTCGCAGGCGGAAAGGGTGACGAGGCTGCATTGACTGAGGTTGAAATAGCGGATGATTTCTTCTAGGGTGAGAGTACCATCATATAGTTGTAAACCAGATTTTAGGGGTTCGTTGCGATCGAAGGAACCGTGACAGGAAAAGAACAGATGATGGCTGTCGGCGACTTTTTCGGCTATTTCTAATTTTGACTCTGATTGTTTGCCTTTTTTGGCATCTTGTTTAGCCAAAATTTCTGGGCTGGGGAAAATATTTTTGATGCTTTGTACTTCCATTTCGGCTGCCATCAAGTCATCTGTGGGGTTTTGAATGGCGAAGAATCGCTCGAATTTACCCCGTTTGTATTTTTGGACTTGGTGCAATAGTTGACAACTGGGGGCGTAGGAAACTCCATTATCGAAGCAGTCAACGAGACAGGGATTCAGGGGGCAATTTTGGTTGTTCGGGTGAAAGCGCTGCCAATTTTCCCTACTCACCGGGAGGGCGTGGAGAGGGAACAGGTGCAAGTAGCGGTGGGGAATCAGGATTAGTTGATCGCAGGTTTCGGGGATGTTTTTAACTATTTCATTAATGTGGAGAATTTGGGCTAGGTTTGCTAGTTTGGTTTCTAGGCTATTTTGCCATTGTTGACGCTTACTGTAATAATTTCCTAAATATTCATTTACCCAATCCATTAGTTTTTCTAAATCTTGCGGTGATGATTGCCAAAATTCGCTCCCCCCTGCCCCCCTTAATAAGGGGGGTTCTGAATTTCGATCGGGTTCGCTGTGAGATAACTGTGTAACTTCTAATTGGTTCTCTCCCATTTTCAAGGGGGATTCCGATCCCTCTTCCTCTCCCCTTATTAAGGGGGGCTGGGGGGGATCGTTCGCGATGAGGAAAGCACAAAAACTATCGCCCAAAATGTACCATTCTACAATGGCTGTTTTTTCATCTGCTAACTGCTGAATTTCAGCAAATTTGAGAGGTGTATAGGGATATTTTGCAGCTAAATCTTGGCGCAGTTGGTTGATGAAATCATAATTTTTTTCTTCAGCTTGTTTTAGCCGTTGATTTTCCTCGGCAATTCTCAGTCTTAACTGTTGCAACTCTTGGCGCACTTGGGGGGGAATTTCTCCTTTGGGATACAAATCTTTCACCGATAGCAACTCGATTAAGTTTTGCCCCTTGGAACGTTCGGCATATTCCACAGCTTCGGTGTAGCGTTGCAGTTCGATGCAAACTTCTACCATGCCCAGATAGAGTTGATTCCATTCTTCGGCTAATTTCTGTTTGGTTTCATCCCCAGATTGAATCTCGCCTCGTAAAAATTCTACCGTTTCAATCGCTGGGGTATATGTATCGTAAGCCAGGTGCCATTGCTGGTTGTTTTGGTAAAGATTTCCTAAATTAAACAAAGTTGCTGTGTAATCTTGCGGGAAAGCCTCGCGAGTTCTGATACTTAAAGCAGCCTGAAAAAACTCGATCGCCCTTTCCAGATTATCAGCTCGTGAACCGTTGATTCTGTATAAGTAGGCATTAGCTAGGTTATTTTGAGTCATTGCCCAATCTTGGGGGAAATCCTCAAAGGTATAAACAGTTAAAGCAGCTTGATAAAACTCGAGCGCCCTTTCCAGATTATCAGCCCGCGAACCGTTGATTCTGTTTCTGTACGCTTCCCCTAGGTTATTTTGAGTCATTGCCCATTTTTCGGGGAAATCCTCAAGCTTATAAACAGTTAAAGCAGCCCGATAAAACTCGATCGCCCTTTCCAGATTATCAGCCCGCGAACCGTTGATTCTGTTACTGTAGGCAACGGCTAGGTTATTTTGAGTCCCTGCCCAATCTTCGGGGAAATCCTCAAGGGTACGAACTGTTAAAGCAGCCTGAAAAAACTCGATCGCCCTTTCCAGATTATCAGCCCGCGAACCGTTGATTCTGTTTCTGTACGCTTCCCCTAGGTTATTTTGAGTCATTG
>NZ_JAUBRM010000171.1:0-6028 GCF_036701905.1 Microcoleus sp. MON2_D5 | reverse complement strand
TCAGCAGCTAAACAAGCTGCAATTTCCTGACGAGCTTGCCAAACCTCTTGAGAGTTAAGAAAGGCTTTTAAGTATAAATAACCGTCTTGTTGCATCCTCCGTCGCAATTGCTCTGGCTGTCCGAGTACATCGGAGGAATCCCTTAGATAACCAAAAGCCTCCTCGCGGCAATCTAGTTCATAACCTAGGGAACTTAGGGCTGTTTTTGTTTGCCTAATCAGCATCGTCGCTACCCGGTTAAGCCGGGACAGGAGAAACTTCAGTATTCAACAGATGTGCTGGATAATATTTACCTTCCAGGATTATCCGTCGTATCTGCTGGATAACACCTTAGTTTTAAGGAATTCAACAGAAACGAAAGCAGGTTAAGTCCGGGTTCTTTGGTGCTATCCGTCACTTTTGCTGGATACCACCCCCTATATCGGTCTTCTCCAAGATTAACCTATGTCGCAACCTACCGCTCCGATGCAGCTTTACCGCTTGCTTGAGGCGGAGCCTTCGCAGAGCAGGAACGAGTGCGATCGCCCTTCGCTGTAGGTTGGGTTGAGCTTGTCACGTCCTTGCTTGTGAATCAGCAGGTAATGTGAAACCAAACATGACTCGATAAAAATTGGCGTATTGGTGGCGAGCGGCAACAAGTTCTGGGATTAGGTAGTGAAAACCGACTCTTAGCAATACGGAAAATTCTAATCAACCTCTTAAAAGCGAACGCTACGCTTTATAAATCCTTTTGCGAAAAGTAACTATGAGCAACAACCCTCAAAATCAAGACTCGCTCGAAGAAAAGCTCAAAGCGGCTTTTGAGAGCGATAATTCTGACAAAAATTATAATATGGTCAAAGGAATTGTTAATTCTCTACCACCAGTTGGGTCGTTACTCGGAGGCTTTTTCGAGAGCTATATCGTGTCTCCGGCAACGAAAAGGAGTTACAAATTTTTAGAAATTTTAGTCCTAGAATTAGAAGAGCTAAAATCTAAAATCGAATCAGTTGATTTTGAAAGTCCCGTTTTTCTGACAACTTTTCTCCATGCGTCTCAGATAGCTCGCCGCACTCATCAGGAGCAAAAAGTTGAAGCTTTGAGAAATATAGTTCTCAATTCATCTCTTCCCAGAGCCTTAGAGGATGATATTTTAGCGATGTTTCTCTACTGGATTGATGGTTTTACCGAACTTCATATCTCAACTCTAAAGCACCTTCACTACCTGGATAGGTATGCCCCAGAGGAATTACACACATATTTTCCTATGTTAGAGCAAAATAGGGCTATATACAATCAGGTTTTGAAAGACTTGGCAGACCGGGGATTGATAAGTTTAAGAGAAGTTTACATTACGGAAGAAGATGATGATGATATATATTTGCAAAGGTTGGGATTTGCTATGCCTCAGATTTCTATGGGTGTGTATAATCAACCAACAAAAAGGGGAGGAAAAGAGATTAAAATGAAAACTTTTAAGCACCAGGAAGACATTGATACTCTCATTAAAAAGAATCATTCGTATAGTCAAGAAAGCAAAACTACAGAATTAGGAAAGCAGTTTATTAGGTTTATTGAAAATCCCTCTTATCAAACGTGAATCCATGTAAGTTTTATTAGTTGCGAATTCCTCTCTTCAGAGCGGGGCTTTGAGGGAACGGGGATCGTAGCGGTCAAAATGCGGTTGGAATTAACTGCTGCGATCGGTTTACCAAGTAAATCCCCATCATAGCCTGTGGCAAAAATGGGCGAGAACCTGACAACCAGGCGATGACTCCGTACCGCTGGCATTGAAGTTGTGCCGCTACCAACATTTGATTTTTGCCGGCTCAAAGCGAGTTCGGTTAGTAGTGCGGTAGCGATGCGGCCCGACTACGCTTAAATTCACACGCTTATCGGTGGAGTGAGTAAAAAGGCGATGAGTGTTCACATCGGCACTTCTGGTTGGAATTACGACCCTTGGCCAGGTGTGCTTTATCCCCACCAGCTACCGCCTTGCAAAGAGCTAGATCGCTATATTCAGCAATATCAAACACTCGAAGTTAATAGCACCTACTACCGCAGAGATTAGCAGCAAGAATGAAACGACAAGGGCGATGATCGAGAAACGCAGAACGATCGAGCGATCGCGGAACAAGGATTGCGACCTTCGAGATATCACAGCAATTCTCTTCTAATTGTTTGTAGCTTAAATTCCCTAGCATTCCGCATCTGCTTTCGTGAAAAAAATTCAAATGCTTCAAATTGGCAGACGATTTGATTGTGTTTTAATAGGCAGTTCTAAGACTTTTCTTTCTCTACAAAACTAAGTTGAAGGGTAGGATGCGGTACACTTTACTTTCCAAGCATTAGTCGTACCAATCTCTAGAAGTTCCAATTAGAACCGTTATAAATAGAGTTCCGAACAGGACTATACTGCTTTTTTTACCGCTCGGTCTGTTGACGTGTTAATAACAAAGCTTTTTGGATGACTGCTTTTCCTTCTTCCGTTCTGTCTACAGCATTGAGCACAAATCCCAGGTTATAGTAAGCTGTCGCATAGCTTGGATCGAGTTCTATCGCTTCTTCAAATGCTGCAATTGCTGCATCAAATCGACCTTGATTACCAAGTATTTGTCCGAGGTATTGATATACAACAACCGAATTGGGTGCCAGTTCTGTGGCGCGCTGAAGTACGCTGATAGCATCTTCGTATCTGCCCTGCTTATTCAAAGCAACACCTAAATGGTAATGTGCAGCAGCAGATTGAGGAGCAACTTGAATTGCCTGTTGAAAATTAGTAATTGCCTCGCCGTATCTCTCTAGATTTACAAGTACCATACCAAGACCAACAAAAGCCTGTGGTTGGCTCGAATCAATCTCGATCGCTTTTCGATAGACTGTCATAGCCTCGGAAAATCTTTGCCACTCGGCTAGTGTGGCAGCCATATTCAGGTAAGCTGCTGAATAATTAGGTGCAATCCTAATAGCGTTTTGGTAGGCCCAGATAGCTTTCTCACCTTGACCTTGATAATCCAAAGCCATTCCTAGCTTGAGGTAGACATACGCATTATCAGGATCGTGCTTCAGAAAACGCCTCCATATTGACTCAGCCTCAACATATTCACCAGCTTGCTGTGCTAAATCTCCGGCTTGAAATAGTTTTTCCAAATCCATAAATTTTCTCCCCCATGCAAAAGACCAATAACAGCATCAAGGTGGCGAGGGTCGTATGGTTCAATTTCCATTCCCAGATGAACTCCTGTTAACTCTGAAAGCTTATGAGAGCATACTACAATACTCTACAATGTCTGATAGCTTGGCTTTGAGTGCTTACAGATTTACTACTTTCGCTGATTAACTAGCAATGACCCCAGTGTGGGAGGCACCATCTTAAGGCGTTGAGGAGGGCTTGATGAGCAAAACAGGATTAGGCATTCAAGAATTACTGTATTGTGAGCGATCGCAAATTCTCGCCATTGCCAAAAAGCATGGAGCCTACAATGTGCGCGTATTCGGTTCGGTAGCGCGGGGCGAAGCGACACCAGAAAGCGATATTGATTTGTTAGTGGATTACGATTTAGAGAAAATCACGCCTTGGTTTCCAGGCGGGCTATTGCTCGATTTAGAACAACTACTCAATCGCAAGGTTGATATCGCCACAGTGGATATGCTCAAAGAACGCATTCGCGAGCGCGTTTTGCAGGAAGCTGTACCGCTAGGAGGCGGGAAGCCCAACGGCTGCAAGATATATTAGATGCAATAGCTGCAATTGAACGATATGCAAGCCTTGGCAGGCAGGAATTTGACAGCCAAGAATTGATTCAAATTTGGATTGTTCATCACCTGCAAATTATTGGAGAAGCAACAAATGCGTTATCGTCCGAGTTAACTAGCCGATATTCCCAAGTGCCTTGGGCGCAAATTGTAGCATTTAGGAATCTTGTAGTGCATGAATATTTCCGAGTTTCGCTGAACCTAGTTTGGGCGATCGTACAGAATAATTTACCTCCGCTGAAGGTAACAGTAGAACAGATTTTACAGGAGTTGCTAGATACGTGAGTTCAGGACTATCACTTAATGTTGGGCTCTTAGGCGAGTATTTGAAGACGTAAGTCCAAACTACTTCGTAGGACAGGGTATAGTTGGCTCCTACAAGTCCCACCATAAGTGTAGTAGTTAGTGCATATCGCCCTGCCCTAACGAGTCTCCATCAGCCACCATTTATGAGAGAAATGTCAGGGGATTGCTCATATCAGCAGCGAAACCAAGGATGGCGCGATCTCGATGTTCGTAGACTAAATCTCCCTGAGCATTAAACAAGAAAGTTGCGCCTCGTTGAGTGAGATAAGCAGCATTTGGAACATAGGTTTTCCAATTACTCAGCACTTCTCCCATATTCCGCAGCCGCAAAGTTGCCAATTCAAATGGACGCTGGAAACCTTTGCCACCTGCCCACCGGAAAGTGGAGCCTCTGAGAGCTGGAAGAGGGAAAGCCTGAATAATTTCATCATCACCAATTAATTGAGGTGCTCTTGCGTCGCCTCGATATCCTCTCCATACTTCTGCCAGAGTCCCAGGGCTACCAATCCCTGCACACATGAACAATAGATTGAGGTAAGCATTCATAGCAGCCGATAAACCGGGTAGTTTTAACGATAAACCTGGATACAGGTCAAGTTGTTGGTGCAGTTGGGCACTGGGATCTACAAACAAACAGTCGGCAGGAAATCCTGTATAGCTACAGAATCGCTGACCCGAGGAGAGTGAACCAATTCCCACAGCTCGGATTGCTATCCCTTGTGCTTCAAGCCGTTGAGCGTCCCGTCGCAACCACCAAGCATATTCAAGGCTGTCGAAGTCTCCCAATTGTGGCAAGAACAGCACCAATTGCCTCATAGAGGATTGGCAACCGCTCAAGATGGGTAAAACGGCTCCATCGCTTACCCGTTGGCGTTCGGTTTGGCTCAAGAGGGTATGGATATTCATCGGCTAATTATCTATTGAGGAATTGGGAAAGTAGAAAATCATCAGTTGTTGGACAGATGCTTTACTCACATCAAATCGGGCGGCTACTTTCGGAATTGATGTATCACCTGGTTGAGATGCTTTAACTATCGCGCTTGAGCTGGCAGGGTCTGTCTAGCTGTGCTACTTTACCACAGATAAGCCAGTGATTAGAGGTGATCGCCAATCCTCCTCCGGTTCACAGACTGTATGAAATTGAGGCCGACCAGTCTGAAATATTTTGGCAGACTAACTGGAATCAGTGCCAATCCACGGCATCTGTAGGTAACTTTTCGATCGGCTTTCCAAAATAAAGAATACCGAGAGCAATGGTAGCTCCCGGTATCAGCTTTTCCAGTTCCGTTGTTAAGTAAATCCAATCAGGCTCAATGAAAGGAAAATTTGCCTCACTCCATTAAGCACAGCAGATCGTTATTGGTTAGCCTGTTCCAAAGCTGGATTCGTTGAAGCTCCAGCAATTTCGGCTAAGTTAATCTTGACGACTTTATTGCGAGCTTCAGTTACTTTGGGCAGTGTTAGCGTTAGAATGCCATCTTTGCATTCAGCTTGCACAGAGTCGTTTTGAATGGGTGAGGGCAAGGGAAGCACCCGGTGGAATTTGCCATAGCGGAATTCAGAACGGACGTACCCAGATTTTTCCTCAGTGTTTTCCTAGCGGCGTTCGCCAGAGATAGAAATTGCTTCACGAGTGACTTGAACGTCAATGTCTTTGGGGTCAATTCCGGGCAGTTGCGCTTTTAAGATGAAGTTGTCCCCAGCATCAGCCAATTCTAGAGCAGGCATCCAAGCGGCTTCTGAGTTATCTCTTGCTGTTGCCCGTTGGTCAAAAACTTTATCGAGTTGCTGGCGGATGGTTTCAATTTCCGTGAAGGGTTGCCAGTAGCGCATCAACATAATCTGTCACCTCAAAGATTGGTAAAGCTCTATCAGGAAAGTTAGGGTTGAAGCTCGTTGCTTACAGTTATTATAGCACTTCCGGATGTTATGAGGTACAGTAGCAGCAATTAGTAAACCAGTTTTTAAGATGTTTCGGATTAATTAA
>NZ_JAUBRM010000025.1:0-82173 GCF_036701905.1 Microcoleus sp. MON2_D5 | reverse complement strand
TGCACCTTACTTGCTCTCCATTTTTGGACACCATACCTAATTTACCACTATTTGAGCCTTAACTGAACCGTATTGGTATCGATCACAGCTTTTGGCTGTCCGAAAGCATTAGCGCAAACCGATCGCGCAATGTACTTGCCAACTCCGGGAAGTTCCAGCAACTGAGCTTCCGTGCGGGGAACATTTCCCTGATAATTTTCTAAGATAACCAGCACCGATTCCCGCAGCTTTTGCGCCCGAAAAAAAAGACCCAAAAGCTGCAACAAACTAGCAACTTCCGCAGCAGGCGCGGCCGCTAAATCCGAGAGAGTCGGATATCGATCGACAACTTCTTGATAAATCGGAGCCACTGTAGCGGCAGTAGTCTTTTGCAGCAACAACTCCGCCACCAAAATCGCGTAGGGCTCGCAGGTGCGCCGCCAAGGAAAATCACGGGAATTCTGCCGGGCCCAAGCTTTCAGCCGGCGTTGAAACCACCGGATTTTAGCAGCGTCTAAATGCTTTGACCCAGGCTCAATATCGGAACAAAAAACAACGGTATTTAAGGCCGGCATTTGATTGGTATTTTTGATAAATTGCCAAGTTTATATCTCTCTATTAGCAGATTTAAATAATTTGTAAAACTATATTTTTATGCTCTCGTTCCTCTGCGTACTCTGCGTACTCTGCGTACTCTGCGGTTTATAAAAAAAATCTTATTAACTACCCGACCGACCCCGAAACCTAGAAACAACTTTAATTTCAAATATTGGAAAAATGTAAAATTTTGTATATTAAAGAACAAAAGTGTCCGAGAATAGACGACGATAGTTGATATTCAACAGATTTCTTTCGATAGTCCGCAAAAACAAATTTTAATCAGGTAATAAAATGGTAGTAGCAGCACCTGTTCAATCCGGCAGTCAGTCGATTTTTCAAACTCGCTACGACAACTTTATCGGCGGCCAGTGGGTGCCACCGGTGAAAGGGAAATACTCGGAAAACCTTTCTCCAATGACAGGAAAATCAATTTGTCAAGTTCCCCGATCGAGCGCGGAGGATGTAGAATTGGCACTGGATGCCGCCCACGCCGCGAAAGACAAGTGGGGTAAGACTTCCCCAGCCGATAGGGCGCGGGTTTTACACAAAATTGCCGATCGCATCGAAGAAAACCTCGATCGCCTCGCCATCGCCGAAACCTGGGACAACGGCAAACCAATTCGCGAAACCCGCCTCGCAGACATACCGCTGGCGATCGACCATTTCCGCTACTTTGCAAGCTGCATCCGAGCTCAAGAAGGCTCGATCGGCGAACTCGACGGAACCACCGTCGCCTACCACTTCCACGAACCCCTAGGCGTCATCGGACAAATCATCCCTTGGAACTTCCCGATATTAATGGCCGCGTGGAAACTCGCCCCAGCCCTCGCCGCCGGAAACTGCGTCGTCCTCAAACCAGCAGGCCCAACCCCCGCCTCAATCTTGGTACTGATGGAAATCATCGCCGACTTAGTACCAGACGGCGTTATCAACGTCATTAACGGGCCCGGCGCCGAAATCGGCAAAACCCTCGCCACCAGCCCCCGGATTGCCAAAGTCGCCTTCACCGGCGAAACCACCACCGGCAGGCTAATCATGCAATACGCCTCCCAAAATGTCATCCCCGTCACCCTAGAATTAGGCGGCAAATCCCCCAACATTTTTTTTGAAGATATCTGCGCCCAAGACGACGAATTTCTCGACAAAGCAGTCGAAGGATTAGTCATGTTTGCCTTCAACCAAGGCGAAGTGTGCACCTGTCCCTCCCGCGCCTTAATTCAGGAGTCAATCTACGATCGATTCATGGAAAGGGCGATCGATCGCATCCGTCAAATCAAACAAGACAACCCCTTAGATCCGACAACCGCCCTCGGCGCGCAAGTCTCCGTCAACCAGATGGAAAAAATCGCCGAATACGTCAAAATCGGTCACGCCGAAGGCGCAGAATGTCTTATTGGCGGCGAAAGAAACATCTTATCCGGCGACTTGCAAGACGGCTATTATTTCCAGCCGACAGTCTTCAAAGGAAACAACAAAATGCGAATTTTCCAAGAAGAAATCTTCGGCCCAGTATTAGCAGTCACCACCTTCAAAGACGAAGCCGAAGCATTAGAAATTGCCAACGATACTCTCTACGGTTTAGGTGCAGGAGTTTGGACTCGCGACATCAACACCGCCTACCGCATGGGTCGCGCCGTTCAAGCAGGCCGCGTGTGGACAAACTGCTATCACCTCTATCCGGCCCACGCAGCATTCGGCGGCTACAAATCATCGGGAATCGGTCGCGAAAATCACAAAATGATGTTAGATCACTACCAGCAAACTAAGAATTTGTTAATCAGCTACAGCCCCAAAGCATTAGGTTTTTTCTAAAGTTTTCACTCCTTGGTTTGTAGTGAGGGCTCAAGTCCTTCAAGTATTAAATTCTGTCAGGAACAGGCAAGATGCCTGTTCCACAAAGAGTGAATTTTCTGCTTGTGGGGTGGGCATACCGCCCGCCCAAAAATACAATTTAGATGCCCGACAGCTTACTACAAACTCATAATAATAACTAGACATTCTTCTAAACAGACTGCAATGGAAACTGCAAAAGTCACGGCAACAGAAGCGGCTTTAAAATTAATCAACTATCTCAAAACTCAACATGGAGAATTGATGTTTCACCAATCCGGCGGCTGCTGCGACGGTAGTTCCCCCATGTGCTTTCCCAATGGCGAATTGATAATCGGTGATGGTGACGTATTGCTGGGGGAAATAGGGGGTTGTCCCTTTTATATTGCAGCGCAGCAATACAAATATTGGCAGCACACGCAGTTAATTATAGACGTGGCATCGGGGCCCGGAGGCAGCGATTTTTCCCTGGAAGGGCCGGATGGAGAGCGTTTTATTACTCGTTCCCGGTTGTTTGTTAATGCTGATTAACTCGGCGTTCCCTAATAGAGGGATGATATGGAGAAAAAGTAGCAGGAAATGCCCAGAATGCAAATCCAATAAAACAGTGCGTAAAGTTTTGTAACTTTGATATATTGGTATCTTGGATGCAATCTAGAGCCTTCTATATCAGAAGTTGAAAAAACGGATGAACGCTATAATTATTGGTTGTGGCTATGTTGGAAGTGCCGTTGCCCAGCATTGGCGGAACCTGGGTCACGTAATTACTGCAACGACGACAACGCAAGACCGGATTGGGGAGTTACAGAAAGTTGCCAATCAGGCGATCGTCCTGAAGCGCTGCGATGAAGAGACATTACACACGATCCTGCAAAATCAAGATGTGGTCTTCCTGAGTCTCGCTCCTACAGCAAACCACCAAGTAGATTCCGATATGTACGAGGAGACATACCTGCATACGGCCAACAACCTTGTTCTTGCCTTGAAGCATTTTCCCAACATAAAACACCTCATATATACCAGTAGTTCGGCGGTGTATGGCAATAGTAATGGAGCCTGGGTGAGTGAACTTTCACCTGTGGCACCAGCTAACAGACATGGAGAGATTTTACATGAGACAGAGCAAGTTTTGCTGTCAGCATCCAGCCAAGCTTTGAAAGTATGTATCTTTCGCCTAGCAGCCATTTATGGACCCGATCGCGAGTTCAAGAAACGGTTAAGTAAGCTTGCAGGCACAACTCGCCCAGGCACAGGCAATCATTTCACGAACTGGATTCATCTGGACGACATTGTATCAGCAAGTGAGTTGGCGCTCGCTCGTCAATTACAAGGAGTTTATAACCTAGTGAATGATGTTCCAATTACTGCTCGTGAATTGTTTAAACAACTCTGCGATCGCTACGAATTACCTGAAGTAGAATGGGATGGGTCAGATACAACCGAGCGATCGAATAGTCGGCGCATATCGAATCAGAAGCTCAAAGCAGAAGGATACCAGCTCATTCATCCAGAAGTGGAAATTTGAGGCTGTTAAATGGCGAATACATCAGCCTTTTGATCCGGTTGTTCGTAGATTAAAGTACAGCTTCGCTGTGTATCAGTGGTATCTGGGGTCCAACGCATGGAGGCATAATATGGAGTCTTGAATCGATCGCTCGAAAGAACAACCTCTATGGCATCTGGAAATTGGATTTGTATAAAATCGCCTTGTATTTCACTCGGTTGAGGAGGAACTGGCAGTTGAGCCATCTCATCCAATGAAACATAGGTCGCGCTTGTGGTTTGAGCAGGAAGCTTGAGGCCGTTGACTCGATCGATCCTGCAGTGAGTTTGTTGGGACCACCAAGGTTCCGCTACCTCTTCCTTGCTCTCTCTAAACAATGAAAACAGGTGAGGCTGAGAGATATTGGCGGCGTCTTTGTAGTACATCACCACCACACTTGTTCTTTTTCCTGATGCCAAGAGGTAAGGCTCAAAATAGAATCTTGAACCTGTTCGATCGTGCCCAACCATTGTGTCAGAAGAATGGGGATTAAAAAGCAGATAAGCCTCTGGATCGACCGGATGGATAATCAGCGGAGTACCCAAGGTCAAAACCCATTGTTTCTGCGTTACTGTTTCTGTCATCCGACTCCTGAAGTCGAGGGAATGGGTGACAGTTTGCCGATCGTCAGAAGGAATGAAGCTCCGTACAGAATCAAGAATATCGAGAACCTGGCCTGCGGCATCATATCTAACCAATACCCCTTGCCAACGTCCGCAGTGATCGGCCATGAAAGTTTCCCACTGCTGTTGAGCAGTTAAAGGTACTTTGGCGGTGATTGAAACTCTGTTCTCTGACATAGGCGTATCCCTGTTTTCCCTATAGATTGTTGTCAATAATTTAGTTTGGCGGATTTAACCTGCTCATTTATCCTACTCAAGACTGAGCCAGGATTATTTGCAACTGAGACTGGTATCATCGACTTCGACGCTTGTTTAACTGCAACTGACAAACCCTGATGATCTGGCGCCCATAATACCTATCCTACTCTCGGACGAAACCATTTTTGCTTCTCCTGATTTAAGATTGCCGATCGGTTCTCAACTATTATTGTAATTAAGGAAAATCTAATTTGCGCGATCGGTCAATTGCGGATTAAGCTTTTGTTGATAGCGACAGGTTTCAAGCTGCCGCTAAAATCAGTATCTAAGCTGATGCAGAATTAATGTTTAATTGAGGACTTCAAAATTCACGCACTCAAAACTTAAGACTACTTTAAGCTTGAGTATTTTTAATGAGAGCCAATTCAATTTTGTCATCAGGCTTTTGACTCACTTGTGCGCGCAAACCTGGTCCAAAAAAAGTAGCTATTTTGTCTTGCTTTTCTTCCCACAGGTCGATCGGCATTAGCGGCGAATAAAACTCTAGAATTAATCCATAAGCACCGTCAACATTAACTTCCCGCAACCCTTGCAGGAGTGGTCGTTCCTCGTCTGTCGGGGCCAGGCCCAAGCGCTCCAAAGCATCATCTAAGTGCGCTGGTTGGCCGTAGCGAAATCGGGTGATATCTTTGCGGACTTGGTTTTGAGTATCGGTGGCCTGACTTTCTCGCAGGAGAAGAACTTCGGGAGAAGTCGGTTCGGTGAACTCCACTGGTTCGAGTTCGGCCGCTTTCAGGGCCAAACCTCCCAGCAACAGCGGAATTCCATAAAAAAAACCGGCTAGGTTCAGGGTAGGTCTGTCTGTGAAGTACGCTCCGAAACCGACTGCTGCTATAATACCGCCCACAACTAAGGCTAGGTTTGCTAAAGAAATTTTGCGTAACATATTAGTGAGGTAAGTAGTCGGACAGAAATAATATACTTTAATTATTATCTGTCAAAAAGTCTTGAATAAATTTAGTTTTTTTGCCAAAAGACCTGCAAAAACTGCTAGCATCTATGAGCGCGGGAGCGGTGTGCATCCACAGTCTTGTCTCTAGGTTCAGAAGCTTATCCTGCCGGACTCGCCCGGGCACGCCATCGGTAAATATCCGTGTTAATTGCGCGGCGTTGGTTCCAGAAGGCAATCGAGATCGGCAGTATCATCAAAGTATACAGAGTGGCGATCGCGATCGACACTCTTGCCCTTTCAACCATTTTTCGGACATGATTAAAGACGAAGACAAACAAACTGCTGGAGCAAACAAGGCGGTTTTGGAGCAGATTAACTCGCTCAAACGCGAAGATGAAAGGCTTTATAATATCTTAGCGATCGATGTCTGGGCCCTAGCCAAGACAATGGATGAATACCAACCGGGATTTTGGGCTGCTTTTATGAAAAACCGGGAGAAGGCCCTGAAGCGATTTTTAGCTGGAATGATGAAAAATAAACCCGCAGATACCAAACGTCCGCCTTTTTTGCGCTAAAATTTGGCTGAAGTTTGGGGGAAGTTTTGATGTACAATCAAACTATAACACAGACCAAAAAATCCTGAGCAGGTTCATCACTTCTCATATAAAAACAGTGAAGGATTTGCCGATAAAGGTATGTCGGTGGATTAAGAATCTCCGTCTGTTCGCAGGGGGGAATGTCAAATATTTTTGTTAATAGTAGCAAAGGCCAAAAACCATGGATGCACAAACAATCAAAGAGCGCGTAGCACAGATCGAGAGCAAGCGGGAATCCCTCGTGCGGCTGTTAGATCGATCGGACTTGGGAGCCCTGAGAATAGATGTGAGTCAGGCGATCGAAGAAATTGACGATCTCTTAGAAGAATTCAAGCGTACTTTTAACAGTTAAGTAGTCAGTAGTCAGTAGTCAGTAGTCAGTAGTCAGTAGTCAGTAGTTAGTAGTCAGTAGTCATTAGTTGTCGGGCATTTAATTTGGATAGTTATGTTAGTGAAAATCTTGTGGGGTGGGCATCTTGCCCGCCCAAAAAGTGAAAATTAAATGCAGTACAGCTTAATAGCTAACAAGAACCGACCACTGCTAACTGCAAATTTGACAACTGACAACTGACAACTGAAAACTGACTAATTCATCACCATATCCATCAAAATTTGCTGAGAGCTCACTTCTGGGCAATTAGCAGGCGGCCGCCGCTGAGAGTAGTTTCCCCCAGACTGCAAATCCCAAGCTTGGCGGTTGTCAGCCAGCATTACTCCCAAAATTTCTTGCAATTCCATGGCAATTGTCGGGTCTTCCACCTGAACTATGGCCTCAACCCGTCTGGTGAGATTGCGCTGCATCCAGTCAGCAGAACCAATATACACCTCTTCGTTGCCACCGTTGAAAAAATAAAACATCCGAGAATGCTCTAAAAAGCGACCGATAATACTGATAACTCGGATATTTTCGCTAACACCCTCAACGCCGGGACGCAAACAGCAAATCCCCCGGATAATCAAATCAATTTTAACTCCCGCTTGCGAAGCTTCGTACAAAGCAACAATGATTTGAGGGTCAACTAAAGCGTTCATTTTAGCGACAATGCGGCCGCAGCTACCGGTGCTGCCTTCGGCCTGCAAGCGACAGAATTCGGCTTCGCGGCGGATTAAAGCTAAAAATCGATCGCGCATATTGACAGGTGCCACCAATAATTTGCGATAAGATACCTGCCGCGAATAACCAGTCAAATAATTAAACAAATCCGCCAAATCCGATCCCAAATCCTCGCGACAACTCAACAAACCCACATCGGTATACAGTCCGGCTGTTTTGGGATTGTAATTGCCGGTGCCGATGTGGACGTAGCGGCGGATGTACCCGTCCTCGCGACGCACTACCATCACAATTTTGGTGTGGGTTTTGAGTCCCACCAAACCGTAAACTACGTGGACTCCAGCTTGTTCTAACTTGCGAGCCCAATTAATATTATTTTCTTCGTCAAACCTAGCTTTGAGCTCTACTAAAACGGCTACCTGCTTGCCGTTTTCCGCTGCTTGAATTAAGGCGCTGACGATCGGCGAATCTCCCGAAGTGCGGTATAAAGTCATTTTAATCGCTAACACGGAGCGATCGTTCGCCGCCTCAGTAATAAACCGCTGTACCGTCGCCGCAAACGAGTGATAGGGATGGTGCAACATCAAATCCCCCTGCCGGATGGTCGTGAAAATATCCTCACCATCTTCAGCATCCAACCTCGATTTGTCTAAAATCCTTGCCGATTCCGAGTTCCGCAAGCGCGGCGGCACAACCGGAGTCCAAGGCTGGTCTTTCAGTTCCGGCACCGGCAACCCCACAAAAGACATCAAATCCTTGAGGCCTAGCAGCCCCTCTACGACGTAAACATCTTGCTCGCCGAGATCCAGCTCCTCCATCAGCATATCTCGCAGCGCAGGCGGCATAATCGCTTGAATTTCCATCCGCACCGCAGAACCTCCAAACCGGCGCTTGCGGAGCTCCTGTTCTATTGCCAGCAGCAAATCCTCTGCCTCATCTTCCTCCACGGTCAAATCGGAATTGCGAGTAATGCGGAACGGGTGATATTCCTCAACGTCCATCCCCGGAAACAAAGCTTCTAAATTGTGGGCAATCACCTGTTCTAGGGGCACGCCAGTCCAAACAGGAGATTTGCCCCTCTGCTGCCACTGCAAATCCCCCGGTAGTGGCAAAAACCTCGGCAAAACCTGCGGTACTTTGACGCGGGCAAATAATTCTTCCCGCGTGTCGGGGTCTCTGACTACTACTGCTAAATTGAGGCTGAGATTGGAAAGGTAGGGGAATGGGTGGCTGGGGTCAACTGCTAGGGGAGTGAGTACGGGAAATACTTGTTCTTTGAAGTAGCGGTGCAAGTAATTGCGCTGTTCTTGATTGAGGTCAATGTAGTCGAGAATGTAGATTTCGCTTGCTGCTAGTTTCGGCCGCAGGGTTTGCTCAAAATACGAGTGCTGCTGAGTAACCATCGGCAAAAGCCGCTTGTTAATGGCATCTAGCTGTTGTTGAGGCGTGCTGCCGTCGGAGGTCAATTTGCTGACTTTTGCGTGTACTTGCTGTTTGAGGGCGCCCACGCGCACCATAAAATATTCGTCTAGGTTGGAACTAAAAATAGCGAGAAATTTGAGCCTTTCTAGGAGGGGCGTGCGGGGGTCGAGGGCTTCGTGGAGCACCCGGTTGTTGAATTCTAGCCAGCTTTGTTCTCGGTTGAAGTAATATTGAGGATCGCTGAGGTTGATTTCAGTGTAGGTTTTGGCGGGGGTCTTTTTTGGCTTGGGCATGGTTTGGGGGAGTCTTTGGGAGGCTCGGTTGATGGCATCTTTGAATTAGTATTGTAGGTTAAAGAATTTGTTCGCATCTGCCTATGGTCGATCGCTCAAACATTGAATTTAGGCAAAACTTTCAACTATTTTTCGAGGATTACCACGAAATCCTCAATCATCACATCAAAAGTTCGAGCCAGCTTGTGGACTGCTGCAAAGTCAACCATTGCCATCCCCTGAGAACGAGCATAATTGCTAATGGTACTGTAGCCCACGCCCGATCGCTCCGCAACTTCCTTGAGCGTCCATCCCTTCTCGGCAGCCAACTCTCGAACCCGCAATCTGACTAAGCCTTTGCTCATATTCACTATTTACAAAATTTTGGATTTAGTATAATATATCAAAAAGCGATCGCCCCCGGTCTGCAAACTAAAGACGATCGCCAGTTAAAATTAATCCCGACAGATAATTTCTGTCGATCGCACTTAGCAGAGATAGATTTAGCTACCACCACCAGATGCAACTACAATGATATCAGAAAATCAGCTAAGATCGTCAGCGATCGGCGCATCAAAAATTATTCACAAATCGTCGATCGTCAATCCGCGATCGAGATTTGTCACCGAAGAAACAGTGGCACTCTTATTCAACATATCAGCGGAACAGATATACCGGATCGAATGCTGCCACTGCATGGTATACGTTCACGCCCAAGGAATCAGCAGGTTTGTCAGCTACGCCGATTTCCCCCCAATCTTAGAAGTAAAACGGCCCTGTGCTCAAGATTTTGTCGGATGGTACAAACGCTGGAAACGCACACAAGCACCAGAATTTTGGACTAAATTCTATACGTACAACTTCAAAGCCGCTGTTTCAGTTGACAGCTTGCTTGAGTGGGGCAAATTAGTAGCTACAGTTAAATCGGTAATTTCTGCCTCAGCACTGCAACAGCTACGAGATGTTTACGCCCAAGAAAAAGCCTTGATGGAAAATTTTTAAAGCAGTCGGGGCGAGTAAACCCGCGATTGTTGGCCACCAGCAAGATAAATGTAAGGTGCGCGAGGCGCACCCTACGAAATAGAGATTCTACTCAAAACTTTTCTTTACCTTCCAATACCCAGATATTGGAAACCAGCCGC
This sequence comes from Microcoleus sp. MON2_D5, assembly GCF_036701905.1. Classification (NCBI taxonomy): domain Bacteria; kingdom Bacillati; phylum Cyanobacteriota; class Cyanophyceae; order Oscillatoriales; family Microcoleaceae; genus Microcoleus; species Microcoleus sp. MON2_D5. The sequence goes on along the minus strand of NZ_JAUBRM010000025.1, from coordinate 71,962 downwards.
TTCTAAAGCCTTCTTGTCTAAGAAATTGCGGCCATCAATCATCACCGGATGATTCATCAACTTCGCCATTTTCTCGTAATCTAAATTGCGGAACTGTTCCCAGTCAGTCACCAACACCAAAGCATCGCAACCGTCGGCCAGTCTTTCCGGATCGGTTTCTACCAAAACTCCCGACAAACCGTGACGCATCCCAGTTTGAGAAACAATCGGATCGTAAGCTTTAACTTTCGCTCCCAACCGATTCAAATTGTCGATTAAATTCAGCGCTGGAGCATCCCGCAAATCGTCAGTATCCGGCTTGAAAGTCAAACCCAAAAGTCCGACTGTTTTTCCTTTGAGAATCTTCAAAACTTGCTGCAACTTTTCAATAGCAATCAACCGCTGGCGTTCGTTTACTTCCACTGCCGCTTTCAGCAAATGCGCCTCGTAACCGTAATCCTCGGCAGTATGAACTAAAGCTGAGACATCTTTCGGGAAACAAGAACCGCCCCAACCAATGCCAGCTTGCAGAAACTTGCTACCAATCCGCGAATCTAAACCGATACCTTTCGATATTTGGGTAATATCTGCACCGACGCGATCGCAAATATTAGCAACTTCATTAATAAAGCTAATCTTCGTAGCCAAAAAAGCATTAGCTGCGTACTTAATCATCTCCGCTGAACTGATATCAGTCATCACCACAGGAACCTCCGGCAAAGACGGATTTTCTGCATACTTGCGATCGACAATCGGCCGGTATAACTGTAGCATCATATCCATCGCCCGCCGAGAGTTGCTGCCGAGAACAATGCGATCGGGATTAAAAGTATCGAAAACAGCACAGCCCTCCCGCAAAAACTCCGGGTTGCTAACTACATCAAATACCACACCTTTTTTTGCGGCTACTTCCTCACCCGTAGCCACATCATTGGTGTGAGCTTTTTGACGTTCCGCCAAACCGTCGAGGACAATCCTCCGCACCCAGTCCCCGGAACCGATGGGCACCGTAGATTTATTGACAATGACTTTGTAATCGCCCTCGAGGTGAGCTCCTATTCCGCGAGCAACCGCTTCCACGTAGCGAGTATCGCTTTCCCCAGTAGGCAAAGGAGGCGTCCCCACGGCAATAAACAAAATGTCCCCGTGAGCCACTCCTGCTGCTAAATCCGAAGTAAATTCTAGATTGCCCGACGCAGATGCAGAGGACATTAATTCAGACAGTCCGGGTTCAAAAATAGGCGACTGTCCAGACTTCATTAATTTAACTTTTTCTTCGTTGTTGTCTACGCAAATCACGTGGTGGCCGATGTGGGCCAAACAAGTGCCGGTGACTAAGCCAACATATCCTGTACCGATGACGCAAACATGCATACAAATGTCCTCAAAGTTAGTAAAAAAATTAGATGGCAATCTGGAATTGGGAATTGGGAATTGGGAATTGGGAATAAGGAAGATTTTTTCCCTGCCCCACTCTCCCAGTCTCCCCTTCTCTCAGTCTCTACTTTTGGTTGCCCTCAATGCGATCGCGAAAATCTTTCACAGTCAACTCTAAACCTTGATCCAGCGGCACAGTTGGCTCCCACCCCAACCAATTTTTAGCACGAGTAATATCCGGTTGTCGCTGTTTTGGATCGTCTTCCGGTAGCGGTTTAAAGATAATTTCTGCCCCTGGATTAATCATATTTTGAATTTTTTCGGCCAGTTCTAAAATAGTGTATTCGCCGGGATTCCCCAAATTCATCGGCCCGATTTGGTCGCTATTCATCAAACGAATAAATCCTTCCACCAAATCAGAAACGTAGCAAAAACTCCGTGTTTGGGAACCGTCGCCGTATACTGTCAGGGGTTGATTCCGCAAAGCTTGAGCAATAAAATTGCTCACTACTCTGCCGTCATTTTCCAACATCCGAGGGCCGTAGGTATTGAAGATTCGCACAACTCGAATGTCTACCCCATTTTGACGGTGGTAATCAAAAGATAAGGTTTCAGCTACTCGCTTCCCTTCGTCATAGCAACTGCGAATTCCAATACAATTAACGTTGCCGCGATAATCTTCTGTTTGCGGATGAACGTCAGGATCTCCGTAGACTTCGGAAGTGGAAGCCAGGAAGAATCTTGCTTTTACCCGTTTAGCCAGCCCCAGCATATTCATCGTGCCGATGACGTTGGTTTTAATAGTCTTGACAGGGTTGTACTGATAGTGTATCGGGGAAGCGGGACAGGCCAGATGGTAAATCTGATCTACCTCTAACCGAATCGGTTCCGTGATGTCGTGGCGGATTAGCTCAAAATACGGGTTGTCCAGCCATTTGAGGATATTGCGTTTAGTCCCGGTGTAAAAATTATCCAGGCATACTACCTCATGTCCTTGGGCCATTAAGCGATCCATTAGGTGGGAACCGAGGAAACCCGCACCGCCTGTGACTAAAATTCTCATTGTGGAAACTGCCGTTCTGTTTAGGGGTAGGACTGTGGTACAAAAATTCAGTCGCTCGAATGAAACTTACTAATAGAATAACAAAATTGCGATCGACAATGTAAAGACTTATGGGTCACTTTTATAAAATCTTTAATTAACTTAGCATTTTCAAATACTTGGAACAAAGTGCTATATTTCGCCAATCTCAGTAGCAATTTTTATTTAAGCTTTAATATTTCCGAAAAAACACTGTTGACAATAGTTTTTTTATTTGTTATTGGTTATTTGATGACTTCGGTTGGAGGTTGGGCGATGCCCTAGGGGATAGCTGCACTTCACGGGCTTATTTGAAAAAACCAGGGTCGATTTATCTGAAAAGCAATATGAGAGAAATTATGTCGATCTAAAAAATTAGGTAACAATCTCTGGAAAACTGTAGTTTTGCCTGAACCATTAGGGCCGCCAATAATGTAAATATTGGGCCTAATAGTAATATTAATTTTATAGCTTGTCTCTTAGTCCCCCTCTGCTGGGACGAGAGTTTGTGTACGATTGGTTTCAACCGCCGAATACTGAAAGGGATAACTAACTATCCCTTCCCTCCCAATGACATCTGAACCCAGCGGCGAAATAGTTCGACAGTAATACAGTAGCAACCATCAACTTCTCGAACCACATCGTGGCGTTCGAGAGTTTTTAGTGCTTCCTGTAAACTTGTCTCATCCATCCCTGTTTCTTGACTCAGCCTGTCGAGATTCATTCCTTCTAAGTGAGGTGCTAAGGCTTTTAAAATCTCCTGTTGTCCCGATGCGCCTTGCGTTGCTTGACGCCAAACTCCTGTAAAGTAGTAGCGACCTCTGCTGAAGAATTCCGGGTCATTGATGACAGTTGCTACGTCTTCTAGTGTAAACATTGGATCGCGGGGGCGTCCGATTTCAAATACTTGGTCGTTGTAGAGGCGGACTAACAGAAATCCTACCAATTGCGTGAGGTAGGGTTGGCCGTGAGTTAGTTCATAAATGCGATCGAGTGCTTCTGGTTTGTAGTCGAGGAGAAAATCATCATCGGGATTGGCTAAAACTTGGCGAGTTGCACCTTGACTCAGGAAACCTACTCGGATGGGGATAATGCTAGCAAAAAAAGGATTGAAATAATCCTCGGTCATTTCATCCAAGGTGTGCAATCCGGCAAAAGCAAAGGCTACTTTAGAACTCATTTGCACCATCCCTCGCAAAAAACCGATAAAATCTTGATTGATGTTCCCAGCGTCTATCAATTCTTCAATCTTTTCAAACTCGTCTAAAGCAACGATCAATCCACTTTCTACATTTGCTACTACTTGTTCGATGTAGCGTCCAAAAGTGACATAGGGTAAATCGAGTAAATCGCGATCGGCAGGAGGTGCAAGCTTGACTGTTTTGGCAATGGCATCGGTGATGAATATTAGCAGTTCGCCGACTCCTTGAGAGCAATCTCCTACCCGCAGCAAATTGACATAAGCCACCTGTACTTTTGAGCCTAAGCAGTTGCTAGCATTCAACAAAATCGAAGTTTTTCCCATCCGCCGATGACCGTAGAGTGCCACAGATTGAAGCGGATTGCCTTTTACCCACAACTCCTCTAGCTGTCTGATGATGTCTTCGCGGCCCACAAATAGATTGCCTTGGACTGGATCGCCAATTATATAGGGGATACTGACTGGTTGAGTAATCGAAATATCTCCGATTTTCCCGGTCACTTGCAGTAATATTTGTTGCCATTTTTTGGCAGTTTTAATAATTAAATTGCGTTCACATTGTGGTATAATATCAGGACGATCGAGGATAGTTTCAAGTTCGCCTAATGCTCGGTTGAGGGCAAGGGAACGGGCAGAACGAGATACGCTATTCTGGATGACTTGAACATCGGCAATTACCCGCCGTAGAGAAGCAATTGCTTCCCAAGAAGTCTCACGCAGCAGAGGTGGATTTGGGGAAGCAGGCAGCTTCAGGGAAGCAATCTCGGCTAGTTCTGCTGTTTGGTGAAAATCTGTGAGAATCTGCGCTAAGGTAAACATCTCCTCTCCATAAAGCAGATCTCGCACTACAGCGAAAGCTTCTGTGGCTTTGTCTGGTTTTTGCTCGTGGAGATACCAGAAACCAGCAGCAGAGGCACGGGCAGGAGTATTTAAACGAATTTCTGTTTGCAAACCAGCTTGAATTTGTTGTCGCCAAGGTGCGGTCATGAAAAAACGTGCTACTGCTTCTGACTTCATTCCTTCACTTAGAGAAGCTGAGGCAAAACGCACCAACTCCCAATCCGAAGGATCTTCTGATAATTGAGCGACGCGATAGATGAGTTGGTCTTTTGGTGTTTCTGCCAGTACACGATTTACAGCTTTAACAACAGGGATAAACTGAAGAGTAAATCGTAGTAATTGGTTAATATTGTGCAATCCTGTTTCCCAATCCCGCCTCAGCCAATTAGCTATTTGCGAAGATAGGTAGGGAAGAGGAAGTGGGGTAATGTGAGGAAATTGTCTATTTTGCTGTTGAGGCTGGAGTAGGGTAAACGGTAAAGCGAAAAGCCAATTTTCAGGACGTGCGATCGCCACGCCCAACGCCTGGCCCAACGCCTGGCGCGACGCCACGCCCCACGCCACGCCGGACGCCACGGCCAACGCCACGTCCAACGCCACGGCCAAGGCCACGCCCCACGCCACGCCCAACGCCACGCCCAACGCCACGCCCAACGCCACGCCGGACGCCTGGCCCAACGCCACGCCGAATGCCACGCCCCACGCCACGCCCCACGCGACGCCGAACGCCACGCCCAACGCCACGCCCAACACCACGCCCCACGCCACGCCCCACGCGACGCCGAACGCCACACCCAACCAATCGATAGAAATGCCTATTTCCTCGAAAACTCTACTCAAGCCTACGGGGATAACAATGATTAACATCAAGGCTTGTAGAATTAACTGACGCTGGACTGAATTTTGACGCAACCACTCCCACTTTTCTCGCCAGGCTTTGGCGTCTTGTAAATTAGATTCACCACCAAAGGTAGACTCATACCACCGCAAAGCTTGAGGGAAGAAAAACACCCAATACAACAATCGCAGGTAATCTAAAGGATTCCACAAAGAAAGAGGGCGCTTCAGTTTGGGAGCTAAATCTAACCGAGGAACAGGGCGATCGTTTTGACTCATAAATAGGTGGGGATGAATAAACAGGACTTAGGCACGGGTGGTGAGAAACCGGGGTTTTTACCAAATCTGCGATTCTCTAACGAAATATTTTCGTAAAAAACCCGGTTTCTGGGCCCCGATGTGTAAGCCCTAGTTGATATAACGGGCATAAGTTTGATAGCACAACTGCATCAATTTCTGAGGATACCCGCCACTTTCAGCAATTAACCCCGCAATTTCTTCCTCAGTAAAATTCACGGGCTGAGCAACAGGTGTTAACCAGGAAGCCTGGAGGCGACTAACAATAAATTCGCGGCTGATTTTTTCATCCCATTGCTTCAGAGTTTCCTCATGTCCTTTGAAAGGAGATGTCATATTTGTTCCAGGAAATAGGATATCTAGAGAGGTGCGCGCGGCGATAACTAGACGCAAAGGTGGGTTAGATCCCTCAGTCAAACCCCGTAATAGGCTGCGTGTTGGATTAGTAAACCCATCCCATCTCATATTCTCAACTTCATCTAAAAGTAACAGCAGCGGGTTCGATTCTAAAGCCCGTGACAGATTACCTCCTTTCGCTTTCTCGATACCTGCTTTGTGGCATAAATCGCCATAAAAGTCATCTTCATCGCAAACAATTTGCAAATCGATGTAAATGGGTTGGCGTGCATAACGCAGTTGATTTGGTGCTTCTCGGTAAATAGCTTGCAGCAGAGAACTTTTGCCCATCGCGCTTTCACCAATAACTGCTACGTTACTGCCACTATTCAGCGTCTCGAATACCCGCCGAATTTCCCTTTCTCTGCCAAAGAAAAATTTCGGATCGTCTATCTTGCCATGCTGGGGAATAAAAGGATTATTGTGGTTGATATTTGGCGGTTCTAATTCTGCTATTCGATTGTCATTTGGTAAGGATGTTTCGGGCGATGTGGTTGTATTAAGCTTTTTAATTTCTTGCCAATCCAATCCTAAAGTATTGCAAATTGCAACAAAATACTGGGGCTTGACACCTTTCTGGGTGAAAAATTTATGAACTGTTTGAATATCAATCCCTATCTTTAGACTTTTTTCTTCCCCCATCACAACACGAGCAGCTAAGTCTTGGCGGCTCCAGCCTTTGTCTGTGAGAGCTGTTTTTGCTTTTTCAATTCCTGCGTCAGATGCTGCGATCGATCGCTCTGCCATAGCTAAGTTACGAACGTTTTAAGTATTATAGCGAGCGATCGCCAACCAAACGCATCCTAAACGCATACCAAACTCATACTAAGTGAAACCTATACACAGGCTGACTTTCAAGCTTTTACTTTTTAATATTAAAACATATCCAATAAGAAGGTAGCAATCATGAAAGCTAAACCAAATATGACACCTGCTAAACCCAAATCTACTAAAATGACTCGTAAAAACACTCCTCCTCAATCTCCCTCTCCTTTCCAGTACGTCTTCGCCACTGTTATCTGTATTACCTTCTTTTCTGGAGGAGTCTCTTTCTGGATTAGTACGGAAGTTCAGCCATCTCCCCAACGAGAGCGCATTTTTGAGACTTGCAATAGCACTTGGAATATGGGTGTGGGTGCGATTTTCGGACTTTTAAGTAGTAAGGTAGTTCAAAATAATGATGATGATGATGATGAGTAATTTCTGATAGTTTATTTGCAAAAGGGCGATCGGCCGACCTGTCCAAAAGTGCGATCGCTGTCGATAATTTGACAGTTAACTTATCAAAAACCCTCCGTCAAAAAAGTTATCCTCGGCGAGAGGGTAAATCAAACACCACTTCAAATCGGATGTTGGGTACTGGTTGCCGAAACAACTGAAGATGTCCCTCCGCATCCGGCTGCGATAGCGACCGACGATCGCCCATTGCAAGCTGGACTTCCGAGGTGGCAGAATAGGGAAACTTCCAACAGATTGCAGCGCATGAGCTACAGCCAGCGGATTTCAGTGGTTTTGCCAACACAGGCTAAAAAGGAAAAGGATCTCGAAAAGTTGTGCGATATCGAAAAGCGATCGATCTCCAACTTTGTCTACCTTCTGATTCAAGATGCGATCGACCAAGCAAAAACATCCAGCAAGCTCAAATTAACAGATGACTGAAACTAAAACTTGATTTATCGTGCTTAATTTTTAAATCGAGAAGTACGAAAAAACTCGCCTACTGCAATGCTAATATTCATTAAATGAGAGGTGTAAAAACATGGCAAGAAGCAGGCATATCTCCAGAAGATGCCAGGAGAATTCAGAATGCAGCCGCTCGCACAAAACAAACCATCATAGTTGTGGGCAGTCGAGCAAACGGGACAAGTACGCCAACTTCTGACTGGGACTATATAATGTTAGGTAACTCTCGCCAGCGGCATTCCGCTCGCAGTTCCGTCCCTCGCGGTACAAGTGGCGGCGAAATTAATAGTTCAGGTCGAGAAACGGGAATCGATATTTTTACTGGCCCCCTCATCTCAGGAGAACCTCACGTTATATTTGAGCCAGACTTAGGAGAGGCAAATGAATCTAGCCGATGAAATTAGAATCAATCAAATTCAACAAGAATTAATTAGCCACGAAGATGCAAAAAACTGGTTTTTAAGCTTCCCAACCGAATACCAGCAGGAAATATTACAGCGGCTATCCTACATGACCCTCCAAGCAGGGGCGCGAGAAGAAGATGTTTCCCTAGCAATTGCTAAATCAAAACTTCGCCCAACTTACACCCCTTGTGTGTTGCTGAGTAGAGGGCGATTAAAAGAACAAATGGCAAAACTTTTGAAACTGCCGCCCTCAGAATCTATCAAAACCTTTTTCCTGTTAGTGAGTTTATTAGCAATTGCCGATGCGCGCAGGTACTGCAAATATTGTCAAGAGGGCTGTAGCCACTGGTGGCATCGCGATTTGAGCGATCGCAAAGTTGTAGATGAAATTCAGCGCGAGTTTCAACAAAGCATTCTTGTTTAAGTTGTAGTAAGCTGTGATGCGATCGCCACTCACGCTGCAGCCATATTCTCGGCCCCCACAGGGACGGGCAAGATGCCCATCCCACAATCAAACTGACTCTTTGTGGAACAGGCCCGAAAGCCTGTTCTAGATGACTGCAAACAACTACAAAAAAACAGACTCTTTGTGGAACAGGCATCTTGCCTGTTCCTGACAAAATGCCACACAGATTACGAATCTCGATCGAGCTTCAGCACAGCCATAAAAGCCTCTTGCGGCACATCCACAGTACCCACAGACTTCATCCGCTTCTTACCCTTCGCCTGCTTTTGCAGCAACTTCTTCTTCCGCGAAATATCGCCACCGTAACACTTCGCCAACACATCCTTCCGCAAAGCCGGAATGTGCTCCGAAGCAATCACCTTCGCACCAATTGTCGCTTGAATCGGCACCTTAAATTGATGACGAGGAATCAACTCCTTGAGTTTTTCCGTCAACCCGCGGCCCACATTGTAAGCCTTATCCCGGTGTACGATCATCGCCAAAGCGTCAACCGGATCGCCATTAATTAAAATGTCCATTTTCACTAACGGATTTTCGCGGTAGCCAATTATGTGATACTCCATGCTCGCATAACCGCGCGATCGCGATTTCATCTGGTCGAAAAAGTCCGTCACCACCTCCGCCAAAGGCAACTCGTAAACCAGCGTAGTTCGGCCTTGACTCAGATACTTCATATCCATAAAAATGCCCCGCCGACTTTGAGACAGTTCCATCAGCGCGCCCACATAAGTTTCCGGCGACAGCATTTCTACCCGCACATAAGGTTCCTCAATTTTCTCGCGATACTGAGGATCTGGCAAGTGGCTGGGATTGTCAATTGTTAACACTTCCCCTTTAATTGTTGTGATTTGATAAACCACAGAAGGAGCCGTAACAATCAAATCCAAATTGTATTCTCTCTCCAGTCTTTCTTGCACAATTTCCATGTGCAGCAAACCCAAGAAACCGCAGCGGAAACCAAATCCCATCGCACTCGAAGTTTCCGGTTCGTAAGAAAGCGCCGCATCGTTGAGTTCGAGTTTTTCTAAAGCTTCCCGCAAATCTGGAAATTGGTCAGCATCGATCGGGAACAAGCCGCAAAAAACCATCGGTTTTGCTTCTGTATAACCCGGCCAAGGCTCCGGTGCAGGCTTTTTGACCAAAGTAATCGTATCGCCAACGCGAGCATCAGCTACTGCTTTAATTGCCGCGCCCAGATAACCCACTTCCCCGGCGTGCAGTTCGTCTACTTGAACTTGAGTCGGTGAAAGGATGCCCAATTCATCGATGACATATTCCTTACCCGAAACCATCAACAAAACTCGATCGCCCTTTTTGACACTTCCGTCCATCACCCGGAAATACACAATTACCCCGCGATAAGGGTCGTAATAACTATCAAAAATTAGCGCCCGCAGCGGTTTGTCAACAGTATCCTGCGGCGGCGGCACCAATTCGACGATCGACTCCAAAATCTCATCTATACCAATTCCTTCCTTAGCCGAAGCCTCAATCGCCCCGCTACAGTCCAGACCGATAATTTCTTCAATTTCCCCTTTTACCCGTTCCGGTTCTGCCCCCGGCAGGTCAATTTTATTTAAAACTGGAATAATTTCCAAATTATTTCCCAAGGCAAGGTAGACATTTGCCAAGGTTTGTGCTTCCACGCCTTGAGATGCGTCTACCACCAGCAGCGCCCCTTCGCAAGCAGCGAGCGATCGCGACACCTCGTAAGAAAAATCCACGTGTCCGGGAGTGTCGATCAGATTCAGCACGTACTCCTGACCGTCCTTGGCAGTGTAATTCATCCGAGCCGCTTGCAGCTTGATCGTAATGCCGCGTTCGCGTTCGAGATCCATATTGTCTAAAAACTGCTCCTTCATCTCCCGTGCCTGCACAGTCCCAGTCGCCTGCAACAGGCGATCGGCCAAGGTGGATTTTCCGTGGTCGATGTGAGCAATAATCGAAAAATTGCGAATGCGAGATACAGGGACGTTAGTCATGTTTTTTATCGAAGAGCTAATCGGCAAAGGATACTTTTTGTTGTATGATCACACAAGCAAGAGTAGAGTGCTTACTTCAACCTCTTACTGGGGATTGAGATGAAACCACAACTGAGGCAAACCTCAAGAGTATCAGTTATTAGCCTTTCAAGTGTCCAAACGAGCCCGGACACCCAAAAGGAAAAAACTTTTCTCTCTCTCATTGTACAGAAAGCGGTTAAGCGGTTGAGGAAAGGTTGGGTGCAAATCAGGGACTTCCAATATCTAGTCCAGTCGGTTGTCATCAAAAGAATTGAAACTTAAGAATTAAAACTAGGATTTTTAAACTATGAGCGAATCAAGAATACCTTCCCACAGTTCGTCAGAAAAAGTCGAACTGTCCATCCATATCGATTCTGAACTGCTAGACCAAATTAAGCACTTGACGAATGACCCCAGCAAAGTCATTGAAACAGCAATCAAGCAGTGGCTCAGAGGCGAGCGCCGCGAAGACGAACTGGCTCTGGGTTTGCGTCGCAACCCGCCAGTCCCGCCACGCGGTGAGTGGAACGACTGAGGCGATCTCGCCCCAGACGGCGCGCGCAAATCTGCGGGCTGTGACATTTAGATCGCGCGGGCGATCTCCTGCAGATTTCGTGGCTAAAGCTACAGGTGGTGGGCGAGTGAACTCGGCTAAATCACAACCTCGGAACTATTTCAGGTGAGGGAAAAAATGCGTGAGCCATTCCCTGACTAGAGTTGTTCGCAGCCTCATATTTTGGCGTAATTTTCATACTAGATAGTTAATCGGTGCAGATTCCTAATTTCTCAATCTTAATTTTTATCTTTAAATTACCCAAAACGACTGAGAACGAATAGTTTTGAGTTGTGAGTTGAGTTCAAAATTAAAGAATTAATATTTGATGAGTTCATTAATCACTCAAAAGTCAACAGTAGAAGTCTAAAACTTTTGCAAATTGTGAGTTTTGAGCTATTAATGTTTTAATTAAAAAGCCAACAACTTTTTAATTAATAACTCACAAATTAACAGTAGAAGCCCCAAAAAATGGGTAGTATTGAGTTCTTTATTAAAAACTCAATACTCCAAAATCCGAACTACTTTCATCCCCTACTCTGATGGACTCTAACACAGATTTCCGGCGATCGAGCCTCGCCTCTACAGTTTTTTTTCAAGAGTTAGGGGCAGAATTAGTATTTACCCAAGACGCCTCTGGTCGATATCTATCTTTTTACTGGCAAAAAGCCGAGCAGTACAACCTTACAGCAGAACAAATTGTCGATCGCCCTCTCAGCGAAACCCTGCAACCCCTCGCCCCTGCGCCTTATCTCGATATCCTGCGGCGGGTACTCGAAACCCTCGTACCGCAAAGGTTCAGCTATCCATTTTGCCACGCCGGACAATATTTTCTCTTCGATATGACACTCACTCCGGTGATCGACTCAAACGGCAAAGCTGCAAAAGTCTTAGTTATGGGAAGGCTGCTGTCTGACAAACCCACAGACAGACGGCCCGACTCCCCAGAATTCATGCTCTATCGAGCTTTGCCGTCCCCTTGGGACGCCCGCCAACTAATGTCGCTTCCAGCGAGCCGTATCCCCGGTCGTCGATCGCTCCCTGCCTACTCGGAAATCGACCGTAAAGTCATCTCCCAAATCGCACAAAACCTGCACAAAACCCTCGATTTAGACACAATTTGGCAGCAAACTGTTAACAGCTTGGGTCAAGTTTTGAACGCGAGTCGCTGCATCATCTGTTCCTACAAAAAAGACAGCGAAAATCTCGAAACCTCCCCCTTCCTTGCCTCGGAAAATCAGCAAAAATCGACCGCCGCAACAGCCGAATTACAACACTCAATAGCTAGCGACCCCTCGCCCCCGCTTTCCCCAGCTCAAATCGAAAATCTTCAATCGAAAACTTTTAAAGTAGTAGCTGAGTACCGCCAAGAAGCTTACTCTTCTATGCTGGGATTAGAACTGCGCGCAGCCGAACAGCCAGGATGGATTCAAACTTTAGCCACCTTAAAACCAGTAGCAGTCGATTACGCCTCCCCCGCCACCGATCCCTTCCACCGCCATTCCGTACTCGTAGCAGCTACCTCCTATGAAGACCAACCCAATGCACTGATATGTTTGCACCGCTGCGGCAGTTCCCCGAAATGGAGTCATGTCGAACTCGAATTCGCCCGCGAGTTAGTCGCTCAAGTCGGCAGTGCGATCGCCCACGCTACACTTTACCAAGAATTAGAACAGGCCCGCGCCGAAGCCGTGGCCCTTTCCCAACTTAAAAGTCAATTTCTTGCTAATACTTCTCATGAACTCCGCACCCCCCTCAACGGCATCCTCGGCTTCCTAAAACTGCTTGTGGACGGCATGGCAGATGACCCCGAAGAAGCGCACCAATTTATCGAAGAAGCTTACAGATCGGCAGTACATTTGTTCAATGTGATTAACGATATTTTGGATATCGCTAAAATCGAAGCTGGCAAAATGGAGTTAGACCTCGCTCCCGTCAAACTCGGCGAGCTCTTGCAGCAAGTTGAGAATTTTACGCGGGTTCAGGTGCAGCAAAAAGGATTGCAATTTCAAATCCAAAAACCCCCTGTGGAGGACGACATTATTGTGTACGGCAACTACCAACGCCTGCTTCAGGTAATCTTGAACCTCACGGGAAATGCTATTAAATTTACCGGGGAAGGGGGAATTCGCATCAGTGCCGAGGTTATTAAGAAAAAGGTGACTGTTCACAACCAGCAGTTCCCCGGAATGGTGAAAATTAGAGTTGCTGATACTGGCATTGGCGTTTCTCTCGACAAGCAGGATAAATTATTTGAGTCGTTTTTTCAGGTAGACGGGGCTCGTACCAGGCAATACGGCGGCACTGGTTTGGGATTGGCTATTTCTCAAAAACTGGTAGAAGCAATGGGGGGTACAGTAAATTTTTACAGTATGGGGGAAGGACTGGGAGCGACTGTTACTTTTACGGTGCCGCTTTATCAAGAACCACTATTTAAAAATTAATCATCGGCCGTCAATCATCGGTAATCGATTATCTGGACGTTGAAGGAATCAGCAAGAAGCAAGAAGCAAGAGGGAATCAGGAATCAGGAAAAAAACAGCTATAGCGGTTCTAAACTTTCGTGAGGTACTCGCCAGCTTTCTTACCAATTACCAATTACCAATTACCAAACTGTACGTTACTTATAAAAATCGCTATATTCGTGTATCCGTGAGTTCCGTTTCGTGAATAAAGGTCATCGATAATTGATAATTATCTTACAACACAGTTCGATCGTCCCTGTATCAATTTTAACTTTTATCCATCGCCAATCTCCCTCCTTGGGAGCTTGCAACTGAGATCGATCGCCCATGCCACTTCCGACCCCACCCAGAATTCGCATCAATGGAATCCGGGGGGTACGGATAACAAAGCTCATCTTTATTTGTGCGCTGGGATCTCACAGATCCGAGTAAACCCGCGCACACCGCCAGCTTTACAAAAACTTAATGCCAGCTTATACGACTGATTCAGCTTCCCAACCCCCTACTGTAAAGGATTATTAAGCATACTGGACGCTCTCAGTTCTCTGGAAAAATCATAAAGATCTTGTAAAGACACCGAAACTACTTAGTAATGTTTAACGGCGTGTGGGAAGATTTAAGTAGAATTACGTAATCCCTAAGTCGGCCAGCGGCAGACTGGCAAATTCAGTAATTCCTGCTCTGTTGGCGGAATGGTAAACTTTTGCCAGTCTATTAGAAAAAGGGTTGCTATGAATCAGCAAATATCAGCTCAATCGCAAAAACTTTTACTCCAAATTGGCAGAAAGATTCGTCGAACCTTGGATCTCGATAGCATCTGGCAGCAAACAGTTAACAGTCTGGGAGAAACACTAGGCGTCAGCCGCTGCATCATTTGTCCCTATGAAAGTTCTAGCCTGCAAGTCAAAGTAGCTGCTGAATACTGCCAAGAACCATTTTTACCCATGCTGGGAATGGAAATCTCCCTCACAGCAGCACCTCATTTCATTCAAGCTCTAGCCACCCTCGAACCGGTGGTAGTAGAGTCCTTTGCAGCCAATGACCCTTTTGGGCCGCAGTCGCTGCTAGTGGTGGCTACCGCTTATCAACAGCAAGCTAACGGCATAATTAGCTTGCATCAGTCCAAGGGCCGATCGTCGCGCAAGGGTAAGACCGATCGACCTTGGACTCAATCCCAGATCGAATTCGCACAAGAACTTGCCGAGCAAGTAGGAAGTGCGATCGCCCTCGCCACCCTCTACCAGGAGCGCAGCAAGCGAGTACAAGGACTATCCCAGCTCAAAAAGCAATTTTTGTTGAAGGCGTCTCACGAGCTCCGCACTCCCCTAAATCACATCATCGGCTATCTACAACTAACCATAGACGATCAAGCTGACGATCCGATAGAGGAGAGAGATTTTATCCAAGAAGCTCACCGTTCGGCTATCCACCTTTCTAAGGTAATTTCCAATATCTTAGATTACATTGAGTTAAGTGAAGCTTGCCAAACTCACGCAGAGTTAGCCACTTTCAGGAGTCAGGAAAAACCTGGGCATCAGTAAACCTTTTAGTGGCGTATTTAACAAGTCTAATATTTACCGCGCCAACAAGTTTTACACTGGAAAAAGCTGACACTTTATCGAGAGATTCCCTCACTAAATTCGGTAGCTGGTTCATCAATTATTTTTAGGGAATTATAGTTTTACACAGTACAGAATAGCAACTACTACACGTACTAGCCCGGTGTATTTATCATGTTATGTCTGCTGGAACGACTTCCCTCAAATACGTTATTTGACCGGAAAGGATATTGCAAGCATAAGATTGCACTTTCGCACTTTTAATGATTTTAACTTGTGCTTGATAGAATTACCCACTGCCCTTTTTTTTCGGAGTTTTTGGAGGGCTGACATAGCGCGCCCAAAAAGGTTCCTCCATATCTTTCATCGCTGCTAGTTTTTGGCGCTCTTCCTCTATGCGCTTGCGTTCTGAAAGATCGGAAAAGATGTTGATACTGCCGACAGTCTGGCCGCCCGGATCTCGCACGCGTGCGGCCCAAAGCCAAACATCGATCGAACTACCGTCTTTTTTCAACAAAGATATTTCCAAACCGTTTTGCGGTTTGCCATTAGACGCAGACTTTAGCAGCGCGTAAAAATCTTGCTTTTGGCCTTCAGGAATATTCGGTAAAGGTTTCCCTAAAACCTCAGCCGCAGTCCAGCCAAAAAGTTGTTCGGCGGCGCGGTTCCAAACAACGGTATTGCCGTCATTGCTGGTACAGTTAATCGCCAGCGGCGCCGATGCTATCTGGGCTTGCAAAACTTGGTTAACGAGTTGCAGTTTCAATTCTACTTGCTTGCGATCGGTAATTTCCTGACAAGCGCCCCACAAACGGACAACCCGTTCAGCAGTTTTGTCCCACACCACTTGCCAGTAGTCCCGCACCCAGCGCACCTCGCCTTTTTGATTAATAATGCGATACTCATTGGCTCCAGTGCGGCTGAAATTACAGCCTTCTAACTGTTTAATTAACATTTCCCTGTCGTCGGGATGAACGAGTTCCGAGTTCCACCAACCAAACGATTCTAATTCTTCAGGAACGATCCCGGTGCAGCGCTCAAAAGCTTCTGTCGCCCACTCGCAGGCGAACTTGCCGTCGGGCAGTCCCTTAAAAGAATAGGCAAAATCCGAAGTAATTTGCGACATAACTCTGTAGTGGAGTTCCGACTCTCGGACTGCAATTTCCGCTTGCTTTCGTTCCCCTATTTCCCGCGAATTAATTATAATTCCCTGCACGCTAGAATCGTAAAGCAAACTGTTACCTATCGACTCCATGTAGATCCAAGAACCGTCAGCGTGGCGTTTCCGATATTCGATTGCCCCCCCAATTCCTGGAGATTCTAACAACTTACCAAAATACGTCTGCCAAGCCAGCAAATCGTCGGGATGGATTAACTCGCCGTGAAATTTGCCAATTCTTTCTTCTGGGTTGTAACCCAAAAGCCGCTGTAGGGCTCCGCTGTGGTATCGAACTCGCCCGTCCGAGCCAACAATGCTAATTAGATCGGGAGAATTACGCAGCATAGTTTGCAGTTTGGCTTCACTTTTAGTTAATGCTTGAGTGTCCCTGCGATGCTGGCTGATTTGTTTTTCCAACTGCTCCCGTAGCTGTCTGATTTGCCCTACTTGCTGGGCTACAGTGCGTTCCAAGAGGCGATTATTTTTTTCAATTTCAACCAGCTTTGCCGCGTTATTTGTGGCGCTTTCAAACAAGCGGCTGCCTGCCATTTCCTGTAGATAATTTGATAAATCTTCCAAAACTTTTGTGAAAATTGCCTGTTGCGGCTGTGGCAATTCCCTAGCTTGTTCCTGCAATGTTTCTAAGTGTTTGTAGACAGTTTCTAGCATTTTATTAAGGGGGGAATCTAATAGTTGCCTGCGGGTGCAACCCCTAAAAAGCGGACACAAGTTTTTTCAACATAACCCATAACTAAGACTGGTGTCTGGCTTGCGACCCATCGCGCTCTCAATAACCAGGCATTTTGTGACTTTATTTTCAAATCATAGCAACCGATAGAGAAAGTAAATTCTTGTTGCGTCCTAATTGCCAGCCCAGCAGCACCCCCAACAAGTGCTCGCCAGGAGTGCGGGTAACTCCCCTACCCAGTGAATGTGGGGCTTCTCGCGGTTAAGCTAAACTAGATGGGTGTCAAGAGAAAGAGGGATTTATGACAGAGCAAGCCAACGCTCGCGATTTGTTTCGCGCTGCTTACGAACACCGCTATACCTGGGATGCCAATTTTCCCGGTTACAGTGCCGATATTGAACTCAAACAGGGCGACGAAGTATATACGGGTCATGTTTCCATCAAACCCGACATGAGCGTGGAAGTCAGCGGCATTGAAGATGAGGAAGTGCAGCAAAGCGTCTACACCCAAATGCGCGATATTGTCACCCACCGCAAACGCTCGACCTTTGAAAAATCTCACGGCAAAAATAGCTTTACCCTGGGCGAGAAGGACAGCACCGACGCTGTGGACATCTTGGTGCAAGGCGACTCAATGGGCTCGAATTATAAAATCCGAGGTCTCTCAATTTGTCAAGTCAGCCGGGTGATGGGCCGCATGGCTTTCGTAATTGACACGCACAAAAGCTTAGAGACACCCGAAGGTTCTTTGGCCACCCACTACGATGCCGTTTTCCGCAACCCCCAAACAGACGAAATCATCAAAGAGCTCGAATTTGAAGATACCTTTGACAAGATAGGCGACTATTATGTCATGACCAAGCAAGTTGTTCGAGCCAAAGAAAAAGGTCAACAGACAACAACCGAGTTCAACTACTCCAACGTCAAACTGCTAGAACCAGCAGTAGTGTAGCGCGATCGAAAACCCAATTTCTTAAATAAAACGGGTTTTTTTGGATAACGTATCAGAATCAACTTGATTTGGCAGCAAGTAACGCTACGATCGAACGAGAGAGCGAACTCAGATCGAGCATCAGCGTGACAGAAACCGGGTTTCCTGCCGCGGGATCACCTGAGTGCCTAAGTATTTTATCAAAAAACCCGGTTTCTTAAATCCGCGCGGGTTGAGAATGCTGTACTTGAGTCAAATCGAACTTTCATCAACTGCAAGAAATCATCACAGAGGCGAAATATGACACTAGCACTAACCAGAGATAACGTCGAAACAGTTCTCGATGAAATGCGCCCCTACCTGATATCCGACGGTGGCAACGTCGAACTCGTAGAAATTGACGGGCCAGTGGTACACCTGAGACTGCAAGGAGCTTGTGGCTCTTGCCCGAGTTCCACAATGACTCTGAGAATGGGCATTGAACGTCGCCTGCGCGAGGCTATCCCAGAAATTGCCGAAGTCGAACAGGTAATGTAATTAGTCAGTGGGCAATTGGCAGTTGGCAGTTGACGGTTGACGTTTGACAGTTGACTGTTGACTGTTGACTGTTACCAATTACCAGTTGACGGTTGACAGTTGACTGTTGACTGTTACCAATTACCAACATTTAATTGCCAATTACCAATTACCAAATTTAATTACCAATTACCAATTACCAATTACCAAATTCAATTACCAATTACCAATTACCAAATTCAATGTCTCACCCCCTTTATGTAGCCTTCATTTGGCACCAACACCAACCGCTCTACAAATCCCGAGTATCAGGTAGCGCCGGAGCAGCCCAGTACCGACTGCCTTGGGTGCGCTTGCACGGAGTCAAAGACTACTTGGATTTAGTGCTAATGCTGGCAAAATATCCTAAACTGCATCAAACCGTAAACTTGGTTCCCTCCTTGATTTTGCAGATAGAAGACTGCATCGCAGACAGAGCATTAGACCCTTACTTGGCGGTGACATTAAAGCCAGCAGAAACTTTAAATATCGAAGAACAAGAGTTTATTTTAGAACACTTCTTTGACGCCAATTACCACACCCTGATTCAGCCACACCCCCGCTACGCTCAACTCTACACTCAGCGGCAGGAAAAAGGCATTCAGTGGTGTTTGGAAAACTGGAAATTGCAGGATTTTAGCGACTTGCTGGCCTGGCACAATTTAGCTTGGATTGACCCGCTGTTTTGGGACGACCCCGAGATTGCAGGGTGGCTGAAACAAGGACAAAATTTTAGTTTGGCAGACAGAAAAAACATCTACTCAAAACAAAAAGAAATCCTCGCTCGCATCCTTCCCCAGCACCGTAAAATGCAAGCTGAGGGACAGTTGGAAGTCTCCACAACCCCCTACACACACCCGATTTTACCGCTGCTTGCCGACACTAATGGCGGCCGCATAGCCATTCCAAACATGACGCTGCCACAACACAGGTTTCAGTGGGAAGAAGATATTCCCCGACACCTGAGAAAAGCCTGGGAAATGTATGAAGACCGGTTTGATTGCCAACCGCGCGGTTTGTGGCCGTCGGAACAAGCAGTCAGCCCGGAAATTTTGCCCTACATTGCCAAACAAGGCTTTAAATGGATAGTCTCGGACGAAGCAGTATTGGGGTGGACAATTAAACACTTTTTCAACCGCGACGCGACAGGGAATGTCTACGAACCAGAATTCTTATATCGCCCTTACCGTTTAGAAACTCCTGACGGCGATTTAGCCATAGTATTTAGAGACCACAGATTGTCCGATTTGATCGGGTTTACCTACGGTTCGATGGAACCGGAAAAAGCAGCATCAGATTTAGTGGGACACTTAGAAGCGATCGGCAGAACTCTCAAACACCGACAACCCGACGGCCAAACAGCTTTAGAAAATCCCTGGTTAGTGACGATCGCCCTAGACGGCGAAAATTGCTGGGAATTCTATCCCGAAGACGGCAAACCGTTCTTAGAATCCCTCTATCAAACTCTCAGCGATAATCCAGATATCAAATTAGTCACAGTCTCGGAATTTCTCGACCAATTCCCAGCAACCGAAACAATTCCCGCAGCCCAACTGCACACCGGTTCTTGGGTAGACGGTTCCCTCACAACTTGGATCGGCGATCCCGCGAAAAACCGTGCTTGGGACATATTAGGGCCCGCCAGACAAATGCTGGCCAACCATCCAGAGGCCACAGAAGAAACCAACCCAGAAGCTTGGGAAGCGCTTTACGCTGCAGAAGGTTCCGACTGGTTCTGGTGGTTTGGCGAAGGTCACACGTCGAACCAAGATGCCATGTTCGACCAGCTATTTCGCGAACACGTAGCGGGAATTTACGAAGCTCTCGGCGAACCCGTACCCCCGGAAGTGCGACGGCAAGTAGAGGTGCACGAGGTTCAAGGCGACCACCTGCCGCTGAGCTTTATTCACCCGGTGATTGACGGTATCGGCAACGAACAGGATTGGGACAAAGCCGGCCGGATTGAAGTTGGGGGAGCAAGGGGTACGATGCACCGGAGTTCGGCAATTCAGCGCCTTTGGTACGGGGTTGACCACTTGAATTTTTACATTCGTGCCGACTTCAAGGTAGGGGTGCGGCCGGGAATTGATTGCCCGCAGCAGTTAAATTTGTTCTGGTTTTATCCCGATCGCACGATGAACAACAGTCTGATTCCGCTGTCGGGTTTGCCTGACCAAGCACCGCTAAACTATCGATTCCACCATCAGTTAGAGATTAATTTGCTGACGAAATCAATTTGGTTTCAGGAAGCAGGAGAGGGCGATGAGTGGCAGCCTCGCATCAGCAGGGCCCAAGTGGGAGTGGATAAATGTTTGGAGGTAGCAGTGCCCTGGGCTGATTTGCAGATTATGCCAGACTGGCAGGTGAGGCTGATTGCGGTTTTATCGGAAGGGGATTGTTACTCTAGCTGTATGCCGGAAGATGCTTTAATTGAGATCGGAATGCCGTAAAAAGTCATTAGTCATCAGTCTTTAGTCATTAGTCTGTAGGGGCGGGTTTAACAAACAAAATAGAACAGCAAACCCAAATACATATAAACCCGCCCCCCTCACTGAATTAGTCAACAGTCATCAGTCATTTTTTGAAGTAACAAACAATTAAATAATTATCAAATTTTATTGCATAGAGGCTTCTACTCTGGCTGCCTAATGCCTTGATACTTTCGATATCGTCCGGTCGATATAGGGCTATAAAATTTGTTTGTAGTGAGGACTGAAGTCCTCATAAACAAGAGGACTTCAGTCCTCACTACAAACCGTATAATGGTTAATTTACCGTACATCATATCATTAGTCATGGGGAAATTAACACACTAATGAGCCGCATTTTACTCTTGGTCGATCGCCACCAACAACTTAATTTGCCGATCGCCCACCTCAACACCGAGCATGAGGTGATCGCACTCGATCGCGGTTTAGATCCAAACTCCGAATTTCCCTTTCCCCAAATCGCTTTTGACTTGTGCATTCTCGACGAGGCAAATTTCGATCGCATTGGGCGGCTGGTAGAATCATTGAAAGCTGCCGCCGAGCCGATATTTTTACCGTTTTTGCTTGTTAGTAAATCCCCAACGCCTGCTCTTTTTGAGCAACCATTTTCGCAGCAGGCAAAACAACTCGATCGCAGAATAGACGATTTGATAGTAAGTCCCGTAGAACCCACCCAACTGCACTTGCGGGTAGAGAATTTGTTGGCCCGCAGGCGGCTGTCGCTAGAACTCCACAGACTTCAGGAAGTAATTAAAGAACAGACTTTTACACAAAGTTTGTTAAAGGACTCGCTGCAAGCGACAAACGAAAACCTGCAACGGGAAATCGCCAAGCGGGCGGAGCTAGAAACTGCACTGCGAGAAAACTCCTATCTTGACTCGCTGATCAATGCCATGCCAGATATTGTCTGCTTCAAAGATGGCGAGGGCAGGTGGCAGGAGGCAAATCAAGCCCTATTGGAAGTGTTCGAGCTAGAAAAGATAGACTACCGCGGCCTCAAAGATTCTCAGCTAGGAGAACTCAGCATTTTTTACCGCGAGGCGCTACAGGCGTGCGAGGTCAGCGATCGAGAAGCGTGGGAAAAAGGTACCCTTTCTAGGGGGGAAGAAGTGATTCCCCGCTCAAACGGTACTGTGAAAATCTACGATGTGATTAAAGTACCTGTATTTCACCCCGACGGCAGACGCAAAAGTATAGTGATTTTGGGTCGGGACATTACCGAACACAAGCAAACTAGAGACGAACTCGTGCGCTTGGCGTCGATTGTAGAGTCTTCCGACGACGGCATCGTAGGCAAAACCCTCGCCGGGACAATTCAGAGCTGGAACGCAGGAGCAGAGAAGATTTACGGCTACTGTGCCTCGGAAATCAAGGGGCAGTCGATCGAGATTTTAGCCATACCCGAACGCCCCAAGGAAATGCCTCAAATATTGGAAAATATTAGGGCGGGAGCCAGCATCGACCATTACGAAACCGTGCACTTGCGGAAAGACGGTCAACAGATAGATGTGTCCCTGACGATTTCTCCGATTAAAGACGCCACTGGAGCGGTAACGGGGGTTTCGACAATCTCTCGCGACATCAGCGACAGCAAGCGAGTCGAAAAAGCCTTTGAACAACTCCGCCACCAAACAGAAATGATTTTGTTCTCCGCAGGAGAAGGAATTTGCGGGTTGAACAAAGAGGGAAAAGTAACTTTTGTCAATCCTGCGGCGGTGAGAATGGCTGGGTGCGAATCGAAGCAATTGATCGATCGACCACTTTATGAAAGCTTACACCGTGCACAGGAAGAATGCTCAAAGGCGATCGAGCAACTCTCACCTGCAACAGACATCAATTCAGGGTCTGAACTTGTCCCACACTGCGCCGCACAGCAGGCGGGCAAACGGCTGTCTCAGCGGGTAAGTTCTCAAATTTTAGCCACCTTGGAAGACGGAGAGGCGCGGCGCGTCACCGATGAGATTTTTTGGCGGCGAGACGGCAGCAGTTTTCCGGTTGAGTACGTTGTGGCTCCGATGCGAGAACAAGGCGAAATTATTGGAGCTGTGGTGACTTTTAAGGATATCACCGATCGGCTTGCAGTCGAGCGCATGAAAGATGAATTCATCTCTGTTGTCAGCCACGAACTGCGGACGCCCATGACCTCGATTCACGGTGCCCTGGGCCTCCTCAACAGCGGCCTGCTGGACGCTTACCCCCAGAAAGCCAAGCGGATGCTGGAGATTGCTGTCACTAACACTGACCGTTTGGTGCGCTTGGTCAACGACATCCTAGATTTAGAGCGGATGGAGTCAAGTTACAGCACTGCCGTCAAACAAACTTGCAATGTGGCTGAGCTGATGTTGCAGGCGGCTGACGAGATGCAGGGAATGGCTCAGCAGGCGGGAGTTACTCTGTCGGTGAAGCCTGTGGGGGCGCAATTGCAAGCTGTTCCCGATCGGCTAATTCAAGCCTTGACAAATTTACTCAGTAATGCAATAAAATTTTCTCCTTCCGGCGCTACGGTTTGGCTGAGCGGGGAGTTGACCCACAATCTGGATTTGGCAGAAAAAGCAGCGCACAAGTCGGTGTCGTCTCCGTCTTTGTTGTCTCCTGAGCCTGCCACCGCGCCTCCGCACTTGCTAGTTCCGAGCTCGTGGTACATCGTGATTGCTGTGAAAGACCAAGGGCGGGGTATTCCGCCAGACAAACTGGAGATGGTCTTTGAACGCTTTCAACAGGTTGATGCTTCTGATTCTCGCCAGAAGGGAGGTACTGGTTTGGGGCTGGCTATTTGTCGCAGTATCGTGCAGCAGCACGGGGGGCGGATGTGGGTGGAGAGCGTTTTGGGGGAGGGCAGCACTTTTTTCTTAAGTCTGCCACTTCTCAGGGAGGGGCTTGCAACTGAAAGTTAATTTCTAACCCAGGTGTACCCAAAGTTACTGATTTTGTGCAGATTGTTCGATCGAGTCATCGACAAACAATCTCAGCCTTTTCTGCCGTTTGGGGACAGCAGCCAAAAAGCGCGAGTTGAGGTCGAAAAGCGGCTTTTTTTGGGTGGGATGTTTTACAGCAACCGCGCCAGACGGTTAGGATGTTCTTAGTTGAAATCCTGCCGCTCGATTGCAACTTCGGTCTTCCTTCTTCCTTCTTTCTTCAACATCTGCTATACAGTTTTGAAAATTTACTGTAAAGTCCGATCGGCTAAAATAATTTGCTTTACAAAATATTCACATTTCGCCTCTAATCTGTGATCAGTTCTCATTTCTAAAAAAATGTTAATTTTGACTGCCAAGCGCATCTTGGTTATTGACGATGCGGAAGATATTCGGGAAGTAGCTCAAGTCAGTCTTGAACTGGTGGGGGGCTGGGAAGTCCTGACAGCGAGTTCGGGCCGCGAGGGGGTTGCTAAGGCTCTTGCCGAACAGCCTGATGCTATTCTATTGGACGTGATGATGCCCGACCAAGACGGGCCTACTACTTTTCTACAGTTACAAGCTAATAAGGCTACGCAGCACATTCCGGTAATTTTATTGACAGCTAAGGCTCTGGCTGGGGACAGGCGGATGTTCGCGGATTTGGGGGTGGTGAGCGTGATTGCTAAGCCTTTTGAACCGATGTTTTTGGCGGCTCAGGTCGCTGAGGCTTTGGGCTGGGAGCAAGAATAGATCGATCGCGCGCATTGAATTGTGCAGCTTTTCAACCAGTAGTTTTGCAGGCAAAGAGAGTTAAAAAAACTTGGTTTCTTTGGTATGGCGCCGAGCGATCGAATCGGGTCGATCGGACAGGATATATGTAGCGACTTAGGCGCCGTACCTTTCGTCCTGTCAGCTTAAGACTAAAAACATCAGTCCGGTATCAGTTTCAACCTTGTCGGTCTTGGGGTGAAATTGACACCAATTAGGAATGTCTAAGTCCCTATGGGTAGTGCCTTCATTTAACCGAATTCGACCTCAGCCATGAACTGAATATTCCTGTAGATTTCTCGGACAAATATAAGCTGGCAGGAGTATTTTACTTTTTGTGACAACCCACTCGTCTTCATAAGTTCTTCAGGTTTTAGTTTTAAGTTAAAACAGAACGTCAGGGATCGCTCCTGACTGTTGGCAGACACCTTGGGAGAAGACGACTATGCCCTCAGCTTACATTTTGCTACTAATAGTTTCTCTGGCAGCAGTCTGGATTTACTGGCAAACCTCTCAAGATATTTTTGTTCTTGTGGCTTGGGCCGGACTGGGTTGTTTTATTTGGGGTTTCTCTTGGGCTCCTTGGAGCGTTCAGCTTCTGATTGTGGTGTTGCTGTTGGGTCTCCAAAAGTTCTACTTGCGAAACGCTCAAAGTTGTGAGTGAAAGAGATTTTTTATTTTGGTGTCTGAAGTTGAGATGCGCCGGCATTGGTCAATCTTTGTAATGATTCGGTTATCGCTGCATTATCTGAAAGAAGGTTTAAAAAAATATCATGAATAGTTGCCCTTGTTGCTCCTCTAAATTACTCCGCCACGCTCGCCACAATCGCGTTTATTGGTTCTGCTCGCACTGCTGGCAAGAAATGCCGGATCTGTCGGAGATGATTTTAGGTAACAGTGCGGGGACTCACAAAGGAGAGGGTTTGGTAAAGCTTGCTGGTTTGACTCCTAAATTGAGAATGTTGGATTCAGTAGGAATTGCTTAATTTGCTGGAGTTAGTCTCGCGATAAATATTGAGACGGAAAAGATTTTTGATTGTGGCATCTGGTGGATTTTTTGAGAGAAAATGCAAAAGCCCCCTTCCGTGTGAAGTGAAGGGGACTTATTAGCGGGGGGGCTTTTGCACTTGTGAAGGGGTCGATCGCCCGACTGAATTTCAGCTATTGTATGCAGTTAAGCTGATTACATCAAACCGATTTGAGAGAGAATGCCTTGACCGGTGAGGAATTCGGTAGCTAGACCGATAACGAAGCCCAACATTGCCAAACGGCCGTTCCAGGTTTCAGCGAACTCAGTGAAGCCCAACTTTGCGTCTTTGTTTTCCATGACCAGAAACCTCGTTTAATTTCAACCTTCTGTAACTAAACTTAACACAGCAGTACCAAGTTTGCAACATATTTTTACATTTACTGTTCAAATGCCGGAGATCAGCGGGAGAGGCCTGCAGCCAGAGGTACTCGCGGGGGAGGAGGAGAAGGTGTTTGATGTGGGAACGATCGATCGGTGTCAGATTAGCGAAAACGTTGGTGAGATGTCTAAGGATGTAAGAAAATTATTTTGAGTGAATACTTGACATCCAATAATTAGAACGCTAGCCTAAAAGCACAGCTAAAACTAAAAATCGCCTTCAAAATGAAGGAATGTTGATTGAGTCGTCTTAGCTACACGGTTTATAAAACTGGGGCAAGTTTCTAGCACCCCGTTGAGCGGAAAGTACGTCTAATGTCGTTTTAACAAGTTGATACAAGCTTGAAAAAATCGAAACATTATTGAGTTCCATTTCCCTTCAGCGGGCTGCTACTAAACTCGTTCCAGTTCTGTAAACCCTGTAGCTAAGACGCTAATCAAATCCCTACAAAATTATAGTGTTTTGTGGTAACAGATTGTCCTGTGCCGAAATGTTCATTTTTGAGCAAATTCACAGACAACGTTCCCTTAATGCTAGATGCGCGATATGTCGAGGCTGTCCAGCCCACCTAATTTTAGGAAATAATACAATGGCGGACAATCATTCAGCAATTGGCAAACAAACCGAGCAGTTGCAGCCTCTAGTTTCTATTTACGTCGATCTTCAGAACACACACTTAACTCAAATTCTAGGTAGTCAATTGCTAGAATTTGCCAAATTGCAGGGGATCTTGATTGAAGCAAAAGTCTACTACAATTCACTCTGTCCCGATCAAGTTTCTGCAAAAAACAAGCTGCAAAGCCTTGGTTTTAAATGTATCGATGTTCCCTGTCCTCTAAAAAATAGTGCCGATAATCAATTGATGGTTGACTGTCTTGATGATAGTTACAGCAATCGGCCTCCCGATACAGTTATCCTTGTATCAGGAGATGGCGACTTTGTAAACTTGGTTCGCAATTTAAAAGAGCGTGGCAAAAAAGTTATAGTCTTTGCTCAGCGAGGTAATGTCAAACAAAAGCTAAAAGAACTTGTAGGTAGTGACTTCCACTTTCTTGATGAATTGCCTAGCTTGGTAGCGCCCAAGACTCAGCAGCAAATAGAAAAGGTTCAGTGTCATCTCACTTACAATGAGGCTGTTGAGTATTTGATACAAGCTATCAAAACAGCATTAAGTAAAGGGAAGGGTACAGGATTAGGTTTTATTAACAACCTAATGTTGCAGCTTTTTCCCAAGTATCAGGGAGTAACTTCTGTCTGCCCACATCAGGGAAAAACATTTTCACGCTTTAGCGAGTTGGTTAAGGCTGCCGTGAAAGATGGAAAAATCCGATTGCAGGATCAGCAATTATATGTAAATAGAAGCAGATAATTTATCTGCTTGAAGCCACACAGCCCGCCAGGGAATGAATTCCCTGGCTAATAGCTAAAGTCGGTTAAAACCGACTGACATACAGTAAAAAAAACACAATCTTCAGTCCTCTTTAGAGGACTTTAGCTATGAGGCAGGGGTTTTAACCCCTGGCGGAGAGACGGACTAATGGGCTAATAGTAGAACCGCCAAATATCAGTTAAAATTTACATCGCCGCAGATAGCAAAAATCCAGTTTATTTGATAAACTAGATTCTCCCAACCTACCGCTATCGGCGGCTCTTTCATGTCCCCATAACAACACAAAACTCTACAAACAATAACCATTACCAAACTCCTATGCCATTAACTAATCCAACACAAGAACTCAAAATTACCCTTCCCGACTTCAAAAATGAAAAACTGCTGCGCCAAGCGCTCACTCACCGTTCCTACGTCAACGAAAACCCCACATTCCGCGAAGAAGACAACGAACGCTTAGAATTTCTCGGCGATGCTTTGCTGACTTTTCTCAGCGGCGAATATCTCTATCAGCGTCACCCAGAAATGGGAGAAGACCAACTGACTCGCCGACGTTCTGCATTAGTAGATGAAAAACAATTAGCCAGATTTGCTACTGAAATCGGTTTAGACTTAAAAATGCGGCTCGGAAAAGGAGCTTATCGAGAAGGTGGGATTACAAATCCCAATTTGCTCAGCAGCACTTTTGAAGCATTTATTGGCGCTTACTATCTCGACACGCAAGACATGGACAAAGTTCGCAACTTTGTGCAACAAATGTTTGATTCTGTTCCCGAAAATGTGGTGGAAACTCGATCGACTGTAGACTCGAAAAATCGCTTTCAGGAATGGGTACAGGCCAACGGTGACACGACTCCCCCCAAATATGTGACAGTCCAAGCAGGAGGCACACCCCACAAGCCGGAATTTCTCGCTAAAGTTTATGTCGCAGAGAAACTTTATGGAGAAGGTAAAGGCAAAAGCAAAAAAGATGCTGAGAAAAATGCGGCCGAAGATGCGCTAGCAAAGCTGAAAAAACGCGGACTGATCTAAACTTGAAAACGGGGGTAAAAACTACTAGCTTTTTTCTGCGATACGGGCGGGGGCTAAGCCATTGAAGACGATCGCCCGAATTGATTGCCAGAGCACACAATGGGCTATAATCAGGACTTGTGCAAGTGTTACCGCCGTCGATTGAGGGTTGCAATGACAGAAATTCGTTGACGAGTGCCCGATGGTCGATCGTAATTTTGGGAAATATCAGAGCAATTCATGTCTACTCACAACCCGACTACTCTAACTGTTGAAGAAGCACAGCAAATCCTCAAAGATTTCACTTGTCTGGATATGCAATCTGTAGCATCGCCCCTCGAAAAAAAGGCACTCCGTCAAGCGATTTTGCTGGTAGCAAGTTTGTCGGATTATCAAATGTTGGGAGTGTGCGCTTCTTCCATGGATGAGGGGTTTTTAGCTTTAGAAGCTTATTTAAAAGCTTTGGGATATCAAGCTGTTTTAGATCCCAATGCTGTCTCGACCTTTGCTGGTTCGGTTTATATTAAGTTCAATACTTTGAAGGGTTCGTATTATGTTGACGCCTATCCCGGAACTTACCGGGGCGTTTTGGTGTCGTGCCAATCTTCCTCAGAAGGTGGAGTTAGCGGAACTTACGGTCATTTACCTCTCGATTTATTTGTTGATTAATTTGTCAGTAGTCAGTCGATCGATTAAATTGAATCAAACACCGACTGATGCACCTTACTAAGCTGTAAGCTGTGTCAGCCGATCGCCCTTCGATTCATTTGAATCAAACACCGACTGACGCACCTTACTAAAATTAACCCTTGCCAACGCTCAATTCCGGCTCTTGTTGCGGTGCGGTTTCTTCGGGTGGCAGTCCCAAAATATCGCTGTACAAGTTGATGTATTTCCGGGCCGAAATATCCCAGCTAAAATCTTCTCTCATGCCGCGCTGTTGCAGTTCTCTCCACTTATCTTTGTAGCGGAAACCTTCCCAAGTTCTGATCATGCAGGTGAACAAATCGAGGGGCTCGTAGCGATCGAAACAGTAACCTGTACCAGTATTGTCGATCGGGTTGTTATGAGAAACGGTATCGACTAAACCGCCGGTGCGGCGAACCATTGGCACGCACCCGTAGCGGAGGGCGAGCATTTGGCTGATGCCGCAGGGCTCGAAACGGCTGGGCATCAGGAAGCTGTCGCAGCCTGCGTAAACGCGCCGGGAGAGAGCTTCGTTGTAAAGTAGTTGGGTGGACATCCGGCCGGGATAGCGGGCTGTCATTTGCCAGAGTTGGGTTTCGTAGTAGCGATCGCCCGTTCCGAGTACAATAAATTGAGCGTCGGTATAGGCCATGAACAGATCGAGCATTTGAATTATCAAATCCAATCCCTTCTGTTCTACCAGCCGCGTCACCATGCCGATCAAAAAAGCATTTTTATTCACTTCCAAACCGACTTCTTCTTGCAGCGCAATTTTATTAGCGGGGCGCTTTTCAATAGTATCAACACTAAATTGTTGATGGAGGTACTTGTCAGTTGCTGGGTTGTAAGATTCTGTATCAATTCCGTTCAAAATGCCCGATACTTTACCGCCGATGTAAGACAGCAAACCTTCCAAAGTTTCCCCATAAGCTGGGGTTTTGATTTGCTCGGCGTAAGTCGGGGAAACTGTATTTACTCGATCGGCAAACTGTACTGCGGCAGCCATGGTATTGTGACCTTGCATATACCAAGGACACCAAGTCATCTGCTCCAAACGCCAGCGCCACGGCCCTTGATAAGCTAAATTGTGAATAGTAAAAACTGTGCTGATATCAGGATCGTGGCTCATCCAAACAGGTATCATCCCCGTATGCCAGTCGTGACAGTGGATAATTTGGGGCTTCCAGTGATTCCAGGCAAATTCAGCCGCAGCATTGGCAAAGAAAGTGAACCTCCAATCTTCATCTAAACCGCCGTAAACGCGGCGCGGCAAGAAAGATGGATGTTGCATTAAGTATAAAGGTACATCGGTTCCCGGCAAAACAGTTTCAAACACCGAGAAGCTTTGGAACATGGCAGCCCCATCCCAAACAGGTTTTTTGGGAACGTCCATTTTGTCGGGGATAAAACCGTAGTAGGGCATGAAGATGCGGACATCGTGTCCCATGCGCCGCAGAAATTTAGGCAAAGCGCCGACGACATCGCCCATACCGCCGACTTTGGCGAGAGGTGCTGCTTCGGCGGATACAAATAAAATACGCATTATTTTTTTGTGTTCCTTGAAATTGTTAGTCTAGATTAAGTTTAAATGGCGAGCGACACAATATTAACGCGCCGTCCAAAAACAAGTATAAATCTGAGTTGCTGTAGCGATCGCAGTTTATTCAAGAATGCGATCGCCCTTTTTCCATCCACGTCGCTGTGCGGTGACAAAAAGAGCGATCGCCCGTACTCCCCTCCCGCGAGAATTTTCACGATCTAATCAAATTTATCTTTCACTTTCTGAGGGCCGGTAAACATCAAAAATTGTATGCAGTCTGCTCACCTTTACGCATTAGTAAAACTGCACGCAAAGCCATCAGTATGTAATTAAGGAAATAGCGATCGCCTTTTTCATCCCCTCTGAGAAAAAGAGGGATCATCTTCGAGGGCTTCGCCAACGCTCGAATCACATAGTACGGAGAACGGGAGCATCTCAATGAAAGCAGCCAAGCTAGAAATTGGAGTTTTGAGGCAGGAGACAGGAGACAGGAGGAAAGAAGAAGAAGGAAGGAGCCAGAAGAAGTGTTTTTACAAATGTGAGATGCTCCCCGGACAACTCCCGACTAATTCTGAGAATTTTCCTCAAAAGTCTCCTCAAATCCCGCTAGAAAATCATCCAAAGCTTCAGAGGCGATCGCCAAATTAATATTATCAGCATCTTCCCATCCCCACGTATTCACCCCAACCACTTGACCTGCCATATTAATCAGTGGCCCGCCGGAATTGCCCGGATTAATCGCCGCATCAGTTTGCAACACCTTCACCTCAGCAACACCATCTTCTTCGTCCTCGCCTTCTTCATATTCCTCGGGTTCGCGAATTGCACTCACAATACCTTGAGTTACAGTTGAAGCAAACTGCCCCAAAGGATTGCCCACAGCAATTACTCTATCTCCCACTTTCACATCAAAAGACAACTCTAGGGGAGGATATTCTTGGGGAGAATCCACTTGTTCCCCTGTGTTCGGGTCGAAGGTAAAATCGCTAATTAAGAGTAATGCTAAATCTTCTTCAGCATTACCAGTAAACACCACCTCGGCCAATCTCAATTTTCCGTCGTGAGTTTCGACTAAAACCTGTTCGATTTCATCTTCTTCATAGAAGTAATCTTGATCGGCAATATCTTCTACAACGTGATAGTTCGTGACAATTATGTCCGGCGATACAAAGAACCCGCTTCCAGAAGAAATCTCTTCTTCTGTATCCCAATCCATGACGTAAATTGACACTACGGACGGCAAGACTTGCTCGACTACATCCGACAAATTTCCTGCTTGAGTTTTGAACTCTTTCAATTGCTTCTGCAAAGCTTGTTGGTCTGCCTGCATTTTGCTATACAGTTGCTGAACCTTTTTCAATTCCAGCTTTAATTGAATTTCTCTAGCGCTCATATTTTGCCTTTACCTGAAATAAATTGCTGATTAATTTTGGATGTTTGATTGTAGATTATGGGTGGGTAGGTTAAGAACTATAGGACTTACGAAAAAAAACCGGTTTTTACCATAAATCTTGGGCTATACAGCGAGACTTACATCAGAAACCGGGTTGCTTAACACCCGTGCGGAGCGTCCTAAAGTAGTCAGATATTTTTGAAATCTATCGCGCAAGTCCTATCTAAAATCCCCACCAAAAATCTACAATCAGACTGCTACTCTACCTATGAAAGCCAAAGCGAACCGCCTGTTATTTTTATTTTACTAAAGGCGATAGGTCGCGTCTCAACGCCTTAACAAATAGATGCCGATCGGTTTTAGGAACCACGTTGAACTTGGACAAATATTTCCTCCAAAATTGCACTAGCACCCTGTTGCCGCAGTCGGTGAGCGAGGTCAATTCCCAGCATTTCAGCAGTCTCGGCGGCGCCGGAAACAGTATCTTTGACGAACCGCTTGCCGTCGAGACTCGATACCATTCCGGTTAAGGTTAATTGACCGTTTTCTATTTTGGTATTGACGCCGATCGGCACTTGACAGCCACCTTCTAACTCCCGCAGAAATGCGCGTTCGGCATAACATCTTTGGGCAGTTTCCGAGTGTTCGAGAGCTTTAATCACGGCCATGATTTCCGTATCTCCAGCGCGGCATTCGATGCCCAAAGCACCTTGTCCGACGGCGTGAAGGGAGATTTCAGCAGGGATAATTTGGTGGATGCGATCGCCCATTCCCAATCTTTCGAGGCCAGCAACTGCTAAAATAATGGCGTCGTAACCGCCCTCATCTAATTTAGCGAGTCGAGTATTGAGATTGCCGCGAATATCTTTAAATTCAAAATGAGGGAAATGGTGTCGCAGTTGAGCTAGCCGCCGCAGGGAAGAAGTGCCGATTACAGAACCTTCTGGGAGAGTGTCGAGTTGCTTGTCTTTGTGCTTGGAGTGAACTACCAAGGCGTCAGCGGGATTTTCCCGTTCGGTGACGCATCCTAAAATTAAACCTTCCGGCAAATTGGTAGGCAAATCTTTGAGGGAATGAACGGCAAAGTCCGTTTCATTGTTAATCATCCCCGTTTCTAATTCTTTGGTGAAAAGTCCTTTATCGCCAATTTTAGCGAGGGCGACATCAAGAATTATGTCCCCTTGGGTTGACATGGTGTGGACTTCAAAAGTGTGTTCCGGGAAGTGTTTCTGTAGCTGTTCTTGCACCCAGTGGGTTTGCACGAGAGCGAGTTGGCTTTTGCGAGAACCGATGCGAACGGTTCGGGAAGGGGCAGATGTGGTTGGGGACATAAGATCGATCGGAGGATAGCTTGAAATCAGCCAATATATTCACCTGATCTAGCGTACCGCAGGTGGGGACTTTAATTGCTGGTTGGGACAATTCGGGCGATAAAAGAGAAATACCAGATTTTGACCGCCAGTAGCAGTGAGCCTTGATGATGTTTCCCATCCAGCATTGCCCGTCGCTGGCGCGGGGGCGATCGACATTCCGAAGCAAAGGTGGCCGGCGATGTAAGATTTACCTAGGGTCGAACCCGATGAACCTGGTTGGGATGAGGAGTTAGCTCAGCAGCAGCGAGAAAGAATTAGCTCAAAGGTTGCGGGATTTGGGGAGATCAATTTAGTTGCGAGGGGAAAAGGGCGATCGTACTTCTAAAGCCACCAAATAGCTTAGCATCAAAAGTGAATTTGTCAAATTACTCAAATCCTAAAACTATGAAAAGTGCTCTTGACGTAGCTCGTTACTTTTTATGTCGTGTCGATCGAGAAGCAGGCGATACCATTTCTGGGCTGAAACTGCAAAAGCTCGTGTATTATGCACAAGCTTGGAGTTTAGTCTTTAGAAGCCAGCCGCTATTTGATCAAGATATTGAAGCTTGGGTTTCCGGCCCAGTTGTCCGCGATGTTTGGCATGAGTACAAAGCTTACAAATATAGCGATATTCCGGCTCCCGATAATTTTGAAGAAGAATTTGAGGAAGATGAAATCGAGGTTCTCGAAGAAGTTTGGAATGCTTATGGAGAATTAAGTGCTAAACATCTTGCAGAACTGACGCAATCCGAGACACCTTGGCTCAACGCCCGCAAGGGATTAGAACCTGCGGAAACATCAACTAAAATCATCTCCCGCGAGGATATGAAATCCTGCTATGCACCTTTGGTGGAGGCGTAAGTGGGGAAAAAAAGTCACATACCAAAGCCATCTCAAAAAAAGCAACAAAGTAGAATTCCAGAGCAGGCAACTCAGTTAAATCGACCAAGCAGTACAGATGATGAGCATCCTAGCTTCAGATTTACCTATGCAGATAAAAATCGTTGGCTTTTGTCTGACTGGACCTCATCAGAAATCAATGACCTAATTGAAGGACTAAAGAAAATTGAGAAATATACTTGGGGTCAAATCAAAGGTCACGGATCAAAAAAACGAGGTGAATCAGTGGGAACTGGTTATAAGTTGATTAACATTCATCCGACTTTGCCGGACAATATTCCTGAAGATGAGAGGTTATCCGAAATGCGAATTGATGAGAAAAAACGGATATTTGGGTTTCGCGTTCAATCTGTTTACTACATCATTTGGTTTGACCGCGACCATTCAGTTTGTCCAGAATAAAGTTTATGAGGAGTGAAAAGGTCGATTCCCTACCCGTCGGGAACGCCTCCGGGAAGATAGCTTCGCTCGCGCGTACCTTTTCCATTTCTAACCAAAATTTAACGTTGCCCTGCTTGAAGTGCAGAATTTGCTATCTGGACAACTTCTTGCTGCCGTCCGTTTTTCCTTGTGACTCGGTACAGCACCCCCAGCCTTTGCCACTCAACAAAAGCAGTGCAGTAAGCACCGCAATTATTGAAATAAATCCCCCTGATGCCGCCGGCCAATTCAATGCTTCTGTAAGTATCCTGCGGTAATTGCGAAGGAGGCGAAAACGGTTCATTTCTTTTAGCTTCGATGGTGCCGAAATAACAGGCTCCGGCGCGGCATCCTTTGCCTAAATACATTTCCACAATGTAACCGTGGGAACCTGCTTGCACGTCAAAATCAACTTGCTGAGTGTTAGATAAAGGAAGTATGCTCGGAAGAAAAACAGGCACTCGCGTTTTGCCTTTGATTTGCCTAGAAATGTTACTCGCAGGAAAAATACTGTTAGCTTGGTTTGCTGACTTATCGGGGATTGGGGGAAACTTTTGCACAAAATCCCTCCACTGCACAACTCTATTTTTAGCAATGTTAAAAGTGGGAATCGAATATTTCTCTACCGCAATAGAAGGGCGGCCGTTGTTCAGGTTGAAGTGGCGGCGAATCACTGTAATTTCTGGTTTCCCTAAGCCGTAAGCTGGAGCTATGGAACGGGCGAGATTGCAGCTAATTTTGAAGCGTCCCATCTCAATACTGCCATTTTCCGCTTGATAAGACCAATTGTAACCTTCAGAAGCACGATCGCGATCGCACAGAAAATGAGAAATCTCAAACATCTTGGCAATATGAACATCGTACAACCGCAACTTGCGGCTGCCGGCAGATTTTGCAGTGTTGCGATCGGGCACAATAAACTGTATCGGTTGCCAGCTATCTTCAGGGGAATAATTAAACCAGCGGATTTCTGTAATGGGGAGTTCAGTCCTTGCTAACGCTGAGTTTGGTGTCAAAGGTGCGAGCGTAAAAGCAGTCACCACACAAGTAAAAATCGCCGCAAATAGCCATCTTCCCCTCATCCTGATTTCCCCCTAAGTAGGTCAGCGCAAAAAAAACAATAGCATCTTGTAAGGGGCGAGTGCGAGTTAAGATATATCATACAATAACGGTAAGGTGCGCCCTTACGCACCCTACATATAGAAGTTGTGCCTCCCCGACTGCTAAACTTAACGCTTCCCAGCTTGAATAGCAGAATTTCCTATTAAAATTAAATCAGATTCTCGTCCGTTCTTAATGGCTACGGTATACATAAAACCCTGAGTTTTCCACTGAAGAGTTGCTGTGCAGTAAGCCCCGCAACCGTTATGAAAAACTCCTTTCACTCCGCCCGCAAGCTTGAGATTTTTTAACGTCTTAGTTACCCCTTCTAGTTTTGTAGTAAACTCCCCGCCTTTTTGACCTTGAATTGACCCAAAAGTGCAAACAGTCGTACCGCCGCAATCGGGTTTATACTCGATTGAAATACTATAGCTGTTGGCTTCTGCTGTAGTTGGATAGTACATTTTTTGCGGAACCGGAATCCTGCTGGGAATAAAAATAGGCACTTGCGTTTTGCCTTTTAACTTTCGCAAAATTTCATTTACCGGAAACGCAGTGCCTCCTTGAGCAATTTGTGTTGTTCCCGATTGTCGCTGCGACAATTGCGAAGATCCAAAAACAACCGAGGGAGGTACTAAAGCCGTCAATACACAAGCAGAAGTAGCCAAAAGTAATAATTTCTTCTTCACGGTCTTTTCCCTTAATATTCCAATAGTTTAGTTGGGCGGCGAACCGCATTCACGTATGTACAACCATAATTCAAAATACCAAATTAAGACTCGCTTTTCCGGGAAAAATGTTTTTTGACTATCTTGACAAGGTTGGCAGAATATGAAGTCATATATAATATAGAGAAGGCGAGCAATTTAGGAGTCGATCGTGGAACTGCAAGAGTATTTGCGCCAGCACGGATTGGAAACTTGGTCCGAAACTTATCATATCAAAGTTACCCGCCACCGCCAATATCCCGATTTAGTCTGTCTGAAATACTCGCAGATAGAATCTCCCCTGGGCGAAAAAATAGTCCAGCAGTGCCGAGGCATTATTTTAGATTCATCTCAAAATTGGCAGATAGTTTCTTATCCCTACGACAAATTTTTTAATTACGGAGAAATTCACGCGGCTGCAATTGATTGGAGTCATGCCAAAGTTTACGAAAAACTAGACGGTTCTCTGACTGTACTGTATTTTTACAAAGGAGAATGGAGAGTGCAATCTAGCGGCACTCCCGACGCCGCCGGCGAAGTTAATGGTTTTGGGTTCAGCTTTGCCGAACTTTTTTGGAAAGTCTGGCAAGAAGAATTGGGATATCAATTGCCGGAAGAAACCGACCAGTGTTTTATCTTTGAATTGATCACGCCTTACAATAGAATAGTTGTCCAGCCAAAAAACAATCAAATCGTGCTGCACGGGGTTCGCAACACTCAAACGCTGCTAGAAACAGACCCGAGTCTTTGGGCAAATAAATACGGATGGGAATTGGTCGCATCCTATCCTTTAACTAGCTGGAAAGAAGTTATCGAAGCGGCTCAACATTTAGATCCGATGGATTCGGAAGGGTATATTATCTGCGACGCTAACTTCAACAGAGTTAAAGTTAAGTCTCCGCAATATGTCGCGATTTCCCATCTGCGCGAAGGGTTTTCGACCCGCCGCCTGATAGAAATTGTTTTAACTAATGAAGGAGAAGAGTTTTTAGCTTATTTTCCTGAGTGGAGTGAGTTGTATCAAAAAGTTAAAGACAAATATCAATCTTTGGTTGAAGAAATCGAGGAAGCTTACCGACAGCACGAACATATCGAAGTTCAGAAAGATTTTGCATTAGCTGTGAAAGATTTGCCGTATTCCGGCATTTTGTTTTCTTTGCGGGCCCGAAGAGTTGCGGGAGTGAAAGAAGCTCTCCGTGATGTTACGATCCATAAAATAGAGGAGCTATTGGGTTTAGATTACCTCCATCTAGGTTTGTAGTAACGACTACAGTCGTTTCTTGAAGGAGGACTAACATCCTCACTACGAACGAAGATTAACATTATATTTAGGTGACAGAATCAAGAAGTCAATGCACCTAATTAAACCTAAGATACAGGTGGCTAAAAAGCTTGCTGTATGAGCATTATTCCTTCTTCCTTCTTCCTGACATCCGTTACATCCGTTACATCCGTTACAGAATCCGTTGCCGAACTTCCTTCTTCCTTCTTCCTTCTTCTTACCATGAAAAGAGTTATTGTACTTGTTGGTTTACCTGCTTCTGGAAAATCTCAATTTGCTAGGGAATTGCTGCTGTCTGAACCTGCCAAGTGGGTGCGTAGCAATAAAGATTTGCTCAGAGAAATGGCTCACGCTTCTCATTGGTCGCCGGCAAATGAAAAGTTTATTGTGAAATTGAGAGATACGATTATTTTGATGGCTTTGGAAAGTGGCAAACACGTCATTGTTGATGATACTAATTTTGGCCCTCACATCGAGCATATTAAGGAGTTGGTTAAAGGTAAAGCTGTTGTGGAAGTTAATGATTCTTTTCTCCAAGTTCCGGTAGAGGAATGTATTAAACGGGATTTGAAAAGGCTTAATTCGGTGGGCAAAGATGTGATTATGAAGATGTACAATAAGTACGTGCGGGTTCCCGTTGCGCCGCCGGAATATAACCCGGATTTACCGGATGCAATTATTGTCGATATGGACGGTACGCTGGCACTTCTCAATGGCAGAAATCCTTTTGATGCTTCTACGTGCGATCGCGATTTGCCCAATCAGCCCGTCTTAGATACCGTTCGCAAGTGGCAGTCCAGCGTTAATATCATTGTAGTGTCGGGCAGGACGGATGACTGTCAGCCTCAAACTGAAAAATGGTTGCAGCAGTACGAGGTCAATTATGCCAGTCTTTATATGCGGAAAACCGGAGATATGAGGAAGGATTCGATTATTAAAGAGGAGTTCTATCGGCGACATATTGAAGGAAAATATAATGTTAAGTTTGTGTTGGACGATCGCCAGCAAGTTGTTGATATGTGGCGGTCGTTGGGAATGACTGTATTTCAAGTAGATGAAGGGGATTTTTGAAATACCAAAAGTGTCTCAAATTATCCCCAATGCGGTTAATGAACGGGTTACGGGTAAGGACACGGCAATGCCGTGTCCTACAGATATCGCGTCCGATCGACCGGATTGGATATTATTTATCGCGTCCAAGCCAGCCATTTATTAAACAAATTCTTCACAAAGGGAGTCAAACGAGTGCGATTGTAAGCATCTCCTGCTTTCCGAATTGCATCAGCTTGTGTCGGATACGGGTGAATTGTGCTAGCAATCTTTCCCAAACCAATATTGTTAACCATTGCCAAAGTAATCTCGCCGATCATATCTCCAGCGTGTCGCGCTACAATAGTTGCACCTAATATTTTATCGCTGCCTTTCTTGACGTAAATTTTCACAAATCCTTCCTCTTCGCCGTCAATAATTGCCCGATCGACTTGACTGAACGGAATCAAAAACGTATCGAGATCAATGCCTTTTTCCTTAGCCTCGCGATCGCCCAATCCGACGCGCGCAATTTCCGGGTTTGTGTAAGTACACCAAGGTATCGTCAAAGCGCTGAGCTTTTTGCGTCCGAAAAATAGAGTGTTTTGAATCACCATCCTTGCGGCAAAATCAGCAGCGTGAGTAAATTTATGTTTCATGCAAATATCGCCGGCGGCATAAATGCGGGGATTAGTAGTTTGCAAATAATCGTTGACGAAGACGCCAGTTTGTGTGTCGTATTCGACGCCGATCGCCTCCAGATTCAACCCTTCCACGTTGGGCCATCGCCCTGTACTCACAATAATTTCATCTACTGTTACCGATGCTTCCTTACCTTGATATTTATAATAAATTACTTTGCCTGCATTTGTTTTCTCAACGCGCTCTACTGTGGATTCTAGTATTAGTTGAATTTCTTCGCGTACAAAAGCCTGCTGCACGATTTTAGCAGCATCCGCATCTTCTTTGTCTAAAATCTGAGCATTTTTGTGCAGCAATACGACTTCCGAACCCAGCCGCCGGAATGCTTGAGCCAATTCGCAGCCGATCGGCCCTGCGCCAATTACTGCCAAACGCTGAGGTCTTTCTGTGAGGTTAAAGACAGTTTCATTTGTCAGATATCCAGCTTCCTGCAAGCCGGGAATTTGCGGTTGTAGTGCCCTTGCACCTGTGGCAATTACTGCTTTTTTAAAGCGGAGAGTTTGCCCTGCAACTTCTACAGTATTATTGCTAGTAAAACGACCCGAACCTAAAAAAACATCAACTCCTAATTTGTACTGGTAGCGTTCAACAGAATCAACATCGCTGATTCCGGCCCTAATCCGGCGCAGCCGTTCCATCACAGCGGCAAAATCCACTTCTACACTGTCAGAAACATTAACACCAAATTTATTTGCTTCCCAGATATCGCCGACAGTGCGAGACGATCGAATTAAAGATTTTGAAGGCACGCAACCGACATTCAAACAGTCGCCGCCCATTAAATGTTTTTCAATCAAAGCTACTTTCGCGCCCAAACCTGCGGCACCGGCAGCAACAATTAATCCAGCGGGTCCCGCGCCAATTACTACTAAATTATAAGAATTAGCCGGTTGCGGATTTACCCAATCGGGCGGATGCAAATAGGAGACTAATTTCTGGTTGTGTTCGTCCATCGGGGGGACAGTTACGCGATCGACTTTTGACTGCGACATTGGCAAATCCTGCTAATTAAATACTTTCTTCCAAAGCTTTGCTAGCTATCCTAGTCAGAGAGACAGTTACAGCAACAGTAGCCAGAAAACCGAGGATATTGAGCGACCATTTTGCTGCTTCTGTTTGCGGATTTGTTGAGTGACAAAACGCGCCGATAGTCGCAATATTCCCCACCAAAGAACCGGAGTAAACGTACATGATTGTACCCGGTATCATGCCCAAGGAACCCAGCACGTAATCTTTCAAAGAAACCTGAGTAATTCCCAGAGCGTAATTCAATAAATTGAAAGGAAATAAAGGACAAAGACGAGTTAAAAAAACTATTTTTAATCCTTGTTGGGAAACTGCGCGATCGAGAGCTTTAAACTTGGGGTGAGATTCCATATATTTTACCACGCGATCGCGGCACAAATAGCGCCCGATCGCAAAAGCAAATACAGCACCTAAAGTGGACGCCGCAAAAACGTAAACAGAGCCCCACCACAAACCAAAAATCGCCCCCCCTCCCAGCGTCAGTACCGAACCCGGTACAAACAGCACAGTAGCCAAGTTGTAAATAGCTACAAAAGCCACTGGCCCCCACCAGCCTAAATCTTCGATCCGCATTAACAGAGTTCTCAAAACATCTTGAACGTAGGCAGATCTAGTTGCTACAATTAAGAGAGCGAGTAAAAGTGCGAGCGAAAAAAACAACACTATGCGTTTAAATTTTACCCTAGCATAATCTTGGATTCGTTCTTTTGGCATGATTCACCCGCAAATATTTATCAGCATTATACTGCCAACTTAAATTATTACTGTAAACTACCCTAAAAGCGATAGGTCATGACACCAAAAGCCCAACTCCCAATCCCCGAACATTTCGACCATAAAAAAGTAGGCGAAGTCTGGCGAGTCCCCTACGGAGAACGCGCCGCCCAAGCGAAAGATTGGGCAAAGCAGTACAGCATCCAGCCAGCCTCCAGCGACGAAAACCGCATTTGTTTGCTGATAATTGATGCCCAAAATACCTTTTGTTTGCCCGAATTTGAATTATTTGTGGGCGGCCGTTCCGGTAGCGGTGCAGTTGATGACAACCTGCGGCTGTGCGAATTTATTTACCGCAATTTAAATGCAATTACAACCATTGCGCCGACAATGGATACCCACACCGCCATGCAAATTTTTCATCCAATCTTTTGGATCGACGAAGCAGGCGAACACCCCCTACCAGCCGCAACTTCTATTACACTCGAAGATGTCCAAAAAGGCATTTGGAAAGTCAATCCAGCCGTCGCCCACAGCATCAGTGGCGCCAATTTTTCAGCACTGGAAAAACAGGCTTGCTACTACGTCAAAAAACTCAGCGACGATGGGAAATATCCCCTGACAATTTGGCCCTATCACTCGATGCTGGGCGGCATCGGACACGCGCTGGTTTCTGCGGTGGAAGAAGCAGTATTTTTTCATACTATAGCCCGCAACAGCCAAGCATTTTTTGAAATCAAAGGGGGGAATCCACTGACAGAAAATTATTCGGTTTTGCGGCCGGAAGTTTTAGATGGATTCGACGGCAATCCGATTGCGGAAAAGAATGCTAAGTTTATGGATAAATTGCTCGATTTTGATGCAGTAATTATTGCCGGACAAGCCAAAAGTCACTGCGTTGCTTGGACAATTGATGATTTGTTAACGGAAATTTTGGCGCGAGATCCGAATTGGGCAAAGAAGGTTTATTTGCTGGAAGATTGCACTTCGCCTGTGGTTGTTCCGGGGGTTGTGGATTTTACGGAACAAGCAGATGCAGCTTATCAAAAATTTGCGGCGGCGGGAATGAATGTTGTTAAATCTAGTGAGTTAATTCTGGGCAATTAAAGGCGAAAGTTTGCTCTTGGGGTTTTCAGTGAAAAAAAGTATACCTGATTAACCAAAGGCGGTAATTTTTGTTCGCTTGGCACTCTGCTCAGATCGCATTTAACTGATTACTTATGATATCATATCCGGTAAATCACTTACGATAAAAGCGTAGTTAAGGAGTTTCCCGATGACTGGAAGCGAAATTTATAGTGTTGTTCTTTTTCGGGAGGCGAGCGTGCAAGCAATTTCAAAACTCTCGGTGGCGATCGCCACGACTCTTCTGAGCACAGTTGTCACTGCAACCCAAGCCTACGCAGTTCCCGTAACCTACGATTTCACCATCACTGTTACCAAAGGCGGGTTAGCGGGGAATTCATTCAATGGTTCTTTCAGCTACGATGATGCCAAATTGAAGGGAAAGGGAGTGGAAGAATTGGGAATTAGTGATGGATTAAGGGCTTGCATGAATTACCTTGGACGCACTTATCGCGAAACCGATGATACCAGTTATCCTACCTTTCCCACACTCAGATTTGAGGATGGCAAGATCACGCAACTAAACTTTTGGATTCAGCCGAATCAGCGAGTTAATTGGTGGAATTTACCTGGATGGGAAGTCAAGGTGTCTGAGCCTAAAAAAAGCGATTCAACTGTTCCCAATTGTCAAAAACGGTGAGGGGTGGCAAAGGTGCGATCGACCTTAACAATAGGGTGTTGCATAATTGCGGGATGATTTTGATGGTTTTGTGGCATGGACTCTCGTACCCCGAAGGCGTGTATTTTCACAGCGGGGGGGACGCCTAACCCTACTCCCCACAAGAATCCTCCTCAAATTCTGCAACGCTCAAAATAGAGGAGGAATTAGATGCAACTGCCTACGGTTATATGGGTAATTTCATGCAGCCATGCTACGAAGGTGCGATCGTCGATCGTCTGCTGGGGCGATCGAATATTTGCGATCGCTATGAACGAATAACTCAAAGATTGTTTGAAAAAAAAACCGCATGATTCCTATTTTCTGTCGGTCAAGAGTGCTCTGCGCTTGATGATTTGTAATAACTATTTCCCATCCAATCGGGGGACTCCTTCCAAAAAACTGCCGCTCAACATTAACTCAGTCATCCGGTCTAAGTGACCGCTGATTTTTAATTTTTTTTCTTTTTGAAAGCGCTCAATATCTGCTTGGAAATTACCAGAATTATATCCTAATTTACTCAAATAGTCAATAGCTTGCTGATTGCTTAACAAGATATCGGCAGACCGGAAAATCGGCACGTATTCCTCTCGCCAAATCTGGGCAAAAGTTGCCCTATCTAAATAGAAAATCCTGCCCCGCGCCGGGTCTCCAATGGCAGCTACACTGTCATTCATTCCCAGCAAAGCGACCGCGTGGGGTAGCTTCCGAGGGCCGTCAAACAGCCAAACTGCTAGCACTCCGGGGCGATTAATTTGCTGAATTTGCTCCCAAGTTGGCGTTAGTTCGATCGCATTTACGCCCAAAGCTCTTGCTGCTATAATTAACTGCGGCATGGAAGTTCCCAAGCGACTCGTCCCGGCAAAACGCGCTACACTCGATTCCGTCGCATCGATTCCCCAACGCCTTAACACTGTTGCTAGCGCCGCCGGCGCGCAACTGCTGTTAGATGTTTGTCGAAACACACCGTTTGGCTGCAAATTATTTATTAAATCAGCGTAAATTGGCGCCATAAAATAGTTTTCAGCGCCTGTAAATCCTCCCACACCCAACAAGCAAATTAAAATTACTGCGATTACTTGCGATCGCGCTGTCAACCAACTTATACTAAAGCCAATACCGCAGACTCCCATCAGCATCACTCGTAGCAAAGTCCAAGTAACTCGCATCCCGTGAAAGCGCCACTCGATCGGCAAAGCTGGCATTTGAGGCATATTTAGAGCCAGTAGCAGCAAAGCAATATAAAAACCCAAAAACAGCAGGGCGATCGAATTTTTGCCCTTAAACAAATCGTTAGCCGTCACTCCCGAGCGAACTAACACTCGCCCGAAGCGCATTCCCCAGACAAACAGCACCGAACCCAGCACCAGCGTCACTACTATTTCCATGAACTCAAAATTTTGTTGCTTAACT
Source organism: Microcoleus sp. MON2_D5 (assembly GCF_036701905.1). Lineage (NCBI taxonomy): Bacteria > Bacillati > Cyanobacteriota > Cyanophyceae > Oscillatoriales > Microcoleaceae > Microcoleus > Microcoleus sp. MON2_D5. The sequence continues at coordinate 27,475 of NZ_JAUBRM010000025.1, read as the reverse complement.
ACGTTGTAACACGCTCCAAGTCGATCGCGGAGCCCAATCAATAGTTGGAGAGAGGAAGAGTGGGAGAGAGAATTTGACTATGTTTGGGTTTCGTTCCTCAATTTATCGTTACAATCGAATAAACCGGATTTATCCAAAATTGAAGCAGGTAGAACAACCCTTAATGCTAAAGGCTTGACCTGCATCGCTTGCTCGACATTAAGTTTTGCCAGGTTTTTATTGATGAGTGTGAATCAATGGTTGACAATCAGATAATTCAGCTACCTAACCCAAAAGGAGATATTGCTATGTTTGCCAACTTAAATCTGAGAAACCGGATGTTACTTGGATATGGCGTTCCCATTGATTTGAAGGGGATTAAGTAATTTTTTTTGTAATTATAGGAAAACTTTAAGATGCTTAACTTCAAAGCCACAAAATTAAGAGAGCGTATCCTGTGGGGATATTCCATACCGATTTTGCTCTCATTTGGAGCAGCTACTTGGGTTTTTTTTAATGCTAAAGGAGTAGAAGAAAAAGCGAAAATTCTAAACAATTCTAATGCTATTGTTATAGGCATAAAAGATCTTGAACTGGGATTCTCAGGTATGCAGAAAGCTGCTCGCGGCTATTTTCTGAGACAAGAGAGAGCTTTCTTGACTGAATACAATGAAGGGGTAAACAGCTTTGACTCTTTCTATCAGGATTTACTTAAGCGGGTTCAAAACCCGAAGCAGCTCCAGCGGCTAGATGAAATGAATGTATTACAAGATCAGATAGACCAAGGCTATAGACAAGCCTTTTCTTTGGTTGATCGAGGTAAGCGAGACGATGGAATTAACTTGTGGAAGACACAAATTGTACCAAAGCTTCGTCAGGTTGATGCTATAGCTAAGGAGTTTGAAAGCACCCAGGAACAGATTTTAGCTAACAGAGAAAAAGAGCAAATTCAAGCTTTGCAGTTCCTGACTACAGTCGTGATTTTAAGCACTGCTTTAGCTGCACTTACGGCAATTGCGATCGCTCTGTGGATTGCTTCAGGCATTGCCAAGAGAATGAATCAGTCAGTCAATATGATTGTTAGTTCTTCCACAGAGATTGCTGCCACAGTTGAACAACAGGAACGCACAGCCGCACAGCAATCTAGATCTGTAAATCAAACTACAATCACAATGGATGAGTTGGGCGCTACTTCCCAACAATCAGCCCAGCAAGCCCACGCTGGTGCGGAATCTGCACGGCAAGCTTTACAGATCACTGAAAAGGGAACCCTAGCAGTGGAGCAAACCCTGGAATCTATGACAATATTGAAAGAAAATGTCGGGGCGATCGCGGCACAAATTCTGCAATTGAGCGAACAAACCCATCAGATTGGCAATATCTCTACTGATGTCACAGATTTAGCCAATCAAACAAATATGCTGGCACTGAATGCCTCAGTAGAAGCAGTCCGGGCGGGCGAAAACGCCAAAGGTTTTACTGTCATAGCCACAGAAATCCGCAAACTAGCAGATAAAAGTAAGAAATCTGCCGAGAAAATTAACCGCCTAGTCGGTGATATCAAGAATGCGATAAATTCTACTGTAACGGTGACACAGGAAGGTACTAAAACAGTAGAAGAAGGAACCAAAATCAGTCAAGAAACGGCAGCAGCTTTCTCGGAAGTAGCAAATGCTGTTAATAATGTGGTATTGAACAATCAACAAATTTCTCTAACTGCCCAACAACAAGCCGTGGCTATTCAACAAGTAGTGGAGGCGATGAACAGCCTCAACCTATCGGCAAAAGAAACCGCTAGTGGTATTACTCAAACCAAATTAGGCACTCAACAATTGAACGATGCAGCCCAAAATCTCAATTCAATTGTCTAAAGGGCGCTGAGTGTTTTGGGCGAGCAGACTAGCAATTGATAGCATTGAGTCATGAATTGATCTGGGAGCCCTCCCAGCTTGTCAAACAGCCGACATCCAAGTCAAAACGAGCGCAGGCGATCGCATCGCTACAGCCAGGACGATCGAATTTCTGCCCTTAAACAAATCGTTAGCAGTAACGGACGATCGAACTAACATCTTTCCGAACCCCATTCCCCAGACCAACAGCACCGAACCCAGCAGCAGCGTCACAAGTATTTCCGTGAACTCAAAATTTTGTTGCTTAAACTAGGGTTTTAACATTTATGCGATCGTCCGTGGAGCAGCCCAGGAGGAGGAGAGTGGGGGAGTGGCAGCATTTTTCTTTTGCCTCCTGCCTTATTCCCTATTTCTTTAACCACACCTAAAATTTGCCAAATGTCAAGGGACTCGATCGACTTTTCCCCATCTTAGCCACCAAGTCCCAAACAAGATCTAGCGCCGGAAAAAATTCCCCAAATCTCTTGCCACAAACGGCCACATCCGTTGTAATATAGATGTAAGTCACAGCCCGTTAAAGTAATCCACAAACAATTAGGCCGCTCAATATATTCACGCTCCAACGAGCGGTGAGTTGTATTGAGCGTGCCTATTAATGAGCGATCGAAGTTCGTCAGACACCCCAAATATCCAGGAAGAATCATGCCATCAAGATCCGCCAACGATGTAGACGTAGCAGAGCAATATTGGCACTACCTAGAAATATCCAAGGTTGCAACTATCTTAGGAACCAACCTGGAAAGCGGTTTAGAACCGACAGAAGCCAACCATCGCCAACAGAAATTCGGGCCCAACGAACTAACGGTTAAAGCAGGGAAACCCGCCTGGTTAAAATTCATCCTGCAATTTAACCAACCCCTCCTGATCATCTTGCTGAGTGCAGGTTTAATCAAAGCAGTGATCGGAGAATGGCTAAACGCTAGCGTAATTTGGGGGGTAACAACCACCAACGCTACTATTAGTTTCATCCAAGAAGCTGGAGCCGAGAAAAAAATTGAAGCCCTAGCCCAAGCTGTCACCACCGAAGCCACAGTCATTCGGGGCGGCAAAAAATTAAGAATTCCCTCCAAAGAACTCGTAGTTGGTGACTTAGTAACCCTGAGTTCCGGCGACAAAGTACCCGCAGACTTGCGCTTAGTGAAAGTGCGCGACTTGCAAATCGACGAATCGGGACTCACCGGGGAATCAGTTGCTGTCGAAAAAGAATTAGGACAATCTGGAGACTTGGTTCTGCCACAAGAAACGCCGCTAGCAGAACGGGATAACATGGCCTATGCCGGCAGTTTTGTCACTTTTGGCCAAGCTAGCGGCATCGTAATTGCGATCGCCAATAAAACCGAAACCGGCAAAATCTCCCAACTATTAGATCGGCACATCGACCTCACCACCCCCTTAACCCGCAAATTCAACCAATTCAGTCAAAACTGGCTGTTATTCGTGTTGGGAATGGCAACCTTGACCTTCGCTGTCAGATTGGGGCGGCCAGTCCCTGCGGGGGTTTCAGCCTTTAAAGAAGCAGTCGAACCCGCAGTCGCCCTGATTGTCGGCGCAATTCCCGAAGGCTTACCCGCCGTCATTACCGTCACCCTAGCCGTAGGCGTTTCCCGGATGGCAAATCGCCACGCGATCGTCCGCAAATTGCCCGCAGTCGAAACCCTCGGCGGCGCTACAGTCATCTGTTCCGACAAAACCGGAACTTTGACGGAAAACCAAATGACGGTGCAAGAAATCTATTCTGGTGGCGCATCCTACTCGGTTACGGGTAACGGATACAGCCCGGAAGGTGAAATTCAACTCAACCAACTGCCAATTACTGTCAGTCAAGCTCCAACTTTGCAAGAATGTTTGCAAGCCGGAATGATTTGCAATGACTCTCACTTGGAATTTAAAGATGATGATTGGATAGTCGTTGGAGATCCGACAGAAGGAGCGTTAATTGCTGTTGGTAAAAAAGCAGAATTGAGCCAGCAAACTTTAGAAAAGTCAATGCCGCGACTGGATTCAATTCCCTTTGAATCTCAGTTTCAATACATGGCAACTTTGCACCGAACTCCCACTGGTGGCAAAATTTTGTACGTCAAAGGTTCAGTAGAATCCATTCTCGGCCGCTGCGGTTCCAGTCTCGACACTCAAGGAAATCCGGTAAAAGTCGATCGCGAACAAATTCACCATCAAGTCGATGAAATGGCAAAGCAAGGCTTGCGCGTCTTAGCTTTAGCGAAAAAGCCAGTACCCCAAAGCCAAAATTCCGTCGATCACTCGGATTTGGAGTCAGGCCTGGTTTTCTTGGGACTGCAAGGCATGATTGACCCGCCGCGGGCAGAAGCGATCGCAGCCGTCCAAGCTTGTCAAACCGCCGGCATCCAAGTCAAAATGATTACCGGCGACCACATCGCTACAGCCAAGGCGATCGCCCGCCGCATGGGATTCCGCAAAACGAAACACCACAGAGAACTTGTAGCCTACACCGGCGCTCAACTCGCCGAAATGAGCAAGCAGGAACTCGGCGAAGCCGTAGAAGCCGGCTCAGTTTTTGCCCGCGTCGCCCCAGAACAAAAACTCCGCCTCGTAGAAGCCTTGCAGCAAAAAGGCGAAATCGTGGCGATGACGGGAGACGGCGTTAACGACGCGCCAGCCCTCAAACAAGCGGATATCGGCATTGCGATGGGCAGCGGTACGGAGGTTTCTAAGGAAGCCGCGGACATGATCCTGACTGACGATAACTTTGCGTCGATCGAATCTGCTGTTGAAGAAGGGCGATCTGTTTACAAAAATCTGCTCAAAGCAATTAGCTTCATTCTCCCAGTCAACGGCGGGGAGTCAATGACAATTTTGCTCAGCACGCTCCTAGGTCGAGAATTGCCGATTTTGTCGCTGCAAATTCTCTGGCTGAATATGCTCAACTCGATCACCATGACTGTGCCTCTGGCTTTCGAGCCCAAGTCAGTGGGAGTCATGAAACAGCAGCCCCGACCGGTCAACGAACCTTTTCTCACCGGAAATCGGATCAAGCGGATCATCGCTATTTCTCTTTACAACTGGACTCTGATTTTCGGGATGTTTGAATGGGTGCGCCAAGCGGAGTGGGGAACTTTGGAACTGGCCCGCACGATGGCGATTCAAGCTTTGGTAATGGGGAGAATTTTTTACCTGTTGAGTCTCAGCCAGTTGTTGCCTTCTTTGGTTGCTAAGTTTAGCGGTTCTAAGGAAGAAGTTAGCGGTGCTCCCGCCCTCGGTGTGGGAATTGTCCTGGCGGTGATTTTGCAGATCATCTTTGCTAATTCTCCGTTTGTCAATCGCATATTTGAGACGGCTCCGATGAACTTGGATCAGTGGCTGATTTGCTTCGGAGTCGCGCTACCGATGATCGGTGTTGCTCTCTCCGTCAACCGCTTTGATCCGCCCAACTAATTCACCATTAACCTGTATGGTGCGTCAGGCTTGTGGTGAGCACGATAAACTCGGATTTTCCCACTGACGCACCCTACCGCCTGTAAAGTTTTAGCATTTAATTTAAGGGTTCCCAATGACAGATAGACTCTGGTTTGAGGGGACAAGTTTTGGGAGCGATCGGATTTCCGTTGAGCCCGAGTTCAGTCAGGTTAGTCAAAGATGCTAGCGGTTTGATGTCACCGATCTGATTGTTGACGAGCCGGAGATAAGTCAGGTTAGTCAAAGATGCTAGCGGTTTGATGTCGTTGATTTCATTGCTGTCGAGCCTGAGATCGGTCAGGTTAGTCAAAGATGCTAGCGGTTTGATGTCGTTGATTTCATTGCTGTCGAGCCAGAGATCGGTCAGGTTAGTCAAAGATGCTAGCGGTTTGAGGTCATCGATCTGATTGTGGCTGAGGTTGAGCTGTGTCAGGTTAGTCAAGGACGCTAGCGGTTTGATGTCATCGATCTGATTGTTGTTGATCCAGAGTTCAGTCAAGCTAGTCAAGGATGCTAGCTGCTTGATGTCACCGATATGATTGTTGTAGAGGAAGAGCTGTCTCAGGTTAGTCAAGGATGCTAGCGGTTTGATGTCGCCGATTTGAGTTTTGTCGAGCCAGAGCGAAGTCAGTTTAGTCAAAGATACTAGCGGTTTGATGTCGCCGATCTGATTGTAGCTGAGGTTGAGTGAAGTCAGGTTAGTCAAAGATACTAGCGGTTTGATGTCACCGATCTGATTTTCGCTGAGCCAGAGCAAAGTTAGGTTAGTCAAAGATACTAGCGGCTTGATGTCACCGATCTGATTTTTCCAGAGCTCTAGACGCTTTAGGTTAGTCAAAGATGCTAGCGGTTGGATGTCACCGATTTGATTTTCGCCGAGGGAGAGTACAGTCAGGTTAGTTAAGGATTCTAGCGGTTTGAGGTCGCTGATTTTATTGCTCCTGATGTCGAGATCGATCAGATTAGTTAAGGATTCTAGCGGTTTGAGGTCGCTGATTTGATTGAATGTGAGGTCTAGATCAGTCAGGTTGGTCAAGGATTCTAGCGGTTTGATGTCGCTGATAGAATTGTTGATGAGGTCGAGTTCAGTGAGACTCGAAAGTTTCCGATCGGCCTCATCACAGTTTGTAGTCTCAGCTTTTTTCAACAGCACCTCAACAGTATGTTTAGCTTCAGGACTCAAATCAGCTTTTTGGCGACACCAATCAGCAAATGTTCGTCTACTGTTGGACGATCGCGTTTCGGCGGCATCAGCAGATAGTCCACTTCCACATAATGCTAGGACGATCGCGCTACAAGTAACTGCGATCGATCTTTGTAAATTTCTGTGTTTGTCTGCAACTATAAGTGACATGATCTTGTACCTCTAATATTCTGAACTCTCAAGTTTTAGCCTTTAATATTTAGTTTGGTAAATTACTTACGATTAAGCGCCAAATTTCGTCCACCAATGAAAACCAGTTAACCCTTTTAAAACAGCAAAATCTTATAATGTTAATTATTTCTGTATAATACACTACAATTAACTCTGAAAAAAGTAGAGAGATATTAACAAAGTAAATGTGCGCTGGTAGCGATATTTGTCGCTTATTGACAATAGATTTGAATGACCCCCGATCGCCATTCGCTACAACCTTTAGCCCGCAAGTCTTGGTTTGAACCAGTTTTGATAAGCAAACCGGCTCGCCCTTCCCAACGGTTCCTTATCGATATCGTTATCCTAAAAGATTTACTTATCAGTCAAATTTAATAATTGTTTTAGAATTTCTGCAATAGTACGGTAGAGTTAATTATCAAGCCAAGAAAATGTGCTGCTCGCTTTTTGGGAGATCGCACAAGTCGGCCGATCGAAATATTGAGTTAATCAAAAAAGTCAAATCCGCAGGGATAGTTTAAAGACTTATGCTAGCGATAAATCTTTTGCTCCCTCCTGCCAACCTGCGCTCAAAACAGTTCGCTAAATTCCATTAGCTAACAGAAAAAAAGCGCATTGATAAACTTCAGTGAATGTTGTTACAGAAGATTATGAATTGCAGCGAGGCTATGCTATGACAAGATTTTCAGATGAATTTTCTGCGCTTTCTCGGCGTAAATTTATCCTCAAAGCAGGTGCATCTGCCCTGGGTTCAATACTGCTCAAAGGTTGTTTGGGAAATCCCCCAGAACCCGGTGCAACTGCCGGTGCTGACGGCGCGATACCCGCAGCTACCTCAGTAGTGGCTGTTGCCAACGAGAAAAGAGTCGAAGGAATTGAAAGCACTAAAATCACATTGGGGTATATCCCGATCGTCGAAGCAGCACCTTTAATCATTGCCCAAGAAAAAGGCTTTTTTGCCAAATACGGCATGACTGAAGTCACGATTGCTAAGCAAGCCAACTGGGGCTCGGCAAGAGATAACGTAGAAATCGGATCGGCAGGCGGCGGCATTGACGGCGGCCAGTGGCAAATGCCCATGCCTTATCAAATTAGTAAAGGTCTGATCACCAAAAACGGCGTCCAAATCCCGATGTATGTTCTGGCCCAGTTGAACACTCAGGGAAATGGAATTGCGATCGCGGCCAAACACCAAGGCAAAGGCCTCGGACTTAAACTAGATCAAGCGGCCCAAGACTACATCAAAGGCCTCAAACAAGCAGGCACGCCCTTCAAAGCAGCTTACACCTTCCCCAAAGTTAACCAAGACTTGTGGATTCGCTACTGGTTAGCAGCTAACGGCATCAATCCCGATACAGATGTCGAACTGCTAACAGTACCGGCCGCCCAAACTGTCGCCAACATGAAAACCGGAAGCATGGACGGTTTCAGCACCGGCGACCCCTGGCCGCTGCGGATTGTCAAAGAAAACATCGGCTTCATGTCCGCCCTCACCTCCGAAATCTGGAAAGCACATCCAGAGGAATATCTAGCAATTCGCGGCGACTGGGTAGACAAACACCCCAAAGCCACCGAAGCCATACTCGCAGGACTAATTGAGGCCCAGCAGTGGTGCGACAAGCCCGAACATCGAGCCGAATTGGTCGCCATTGTTTCTGGAAGAAACTTCTTTGACGTATCTCCCACCGTTTTGACGCCTCCTTATGAAGGCAAGTATGTCATGGGCGACGGCAAACCAGACATCAACGACTTCAAGAGCAGTCCGCTGTACTGGAAAGACGACATTGGCAACGTTTCCTATCCCTACAAGAGTCACGATTTGTGGTTCTTAACCGAAAGCGTTCGCTGGGGTTTCTTGCCAACAAAAACCTTGGCAGATTCTAAGACAATCATCGATAAAGTCAACCGAGAAGATTTGTGGAAAGCCGCAGCAAAATTAGCCGGAGTTGCTGATGCTGACATTCCGAAAAGTACGTCTCGCGGCGTTGAGAAATTCTTTGACGGTACAGAATTTAATCCGGCTCAGCCAGAAGCTTACCTCAAGAGTTTGGCAATTAAAAAAGTGTGATGGGGTCTTAGCTTCGCATAATTTAGTCTCGAAATTTAGTCTCGAAAATATACACCACCAGACATAGGAGATTACCAGCATGGCTGTAAGTACAAGTCGGAGAGGCGGCAATGCACAAGGAGCTTTTGGCGAGTTTTGGAAGAATAATTCCCCGAATATCTTGCCACCACTTTTGGGAGTAATTGGATTTCTGTTAGTTTGGCAGTTCCTGTCGAGTTTGGGAATTATCAAATTGCCGGGGCCGATCAGCGTTTGGACGGACGAACGGACGCGGATTTTGTTGCTGTATCCTTTTATGAACTCCAAAACCTACGGAGTCGGCTTATTTTGGCAGACTTTGGCGAGTTTGGAACGGGTAGCAAAAGGCTACACTCTCGCGGCCGCTGTGGGAATCAGCATGGGAGTTGTGGTAGGTACGAATCCCTTTTTGAACAAGGCTTTAGATCCGATTTTCCAGTTTTTGCGGATGGTAGCGCCTTTGGCTTGGGTGCCGATCGCCCTGGCTGCACTGCAACAAAACGAACCTGCTGCTTTGTTCGTTATTTTTATCACTTCAGTTTGGCCGATTTTAATCAACACGGCTGAAGGTGTTCGCCAAATTCCCGACGATTACAACAACGTGGCGAAAGTGCTGCAACTTACTCGAAAGGAATATTACATCAACATCTTGTTTCCGTCGGCGCTTCCTTATATCTTCACAGGATTGAGAATTGCGATCGGTTTGGCTTGGCTGGCGATTATTGCTGCGGAAATCGTGATGTCTGGGATTACGGGTATCGGCTTCTTTATTTGGAATGCTTACCAGCAAAACTACATCAGCGAAATTCTGTTAGCGGTGTTCTACATTGGGGCTGTTGGTTTGTTGCTCGATCGCATGATGGCTTGGTTGCAGCAAAAGATTGCTCCTAGTCAAGGAAAGTAGTTTTGAGTTACTTCTTTGATGCCGGAAGAATTAGGATTATTTAACCGCGAAGACGCGTTAGCGAAGCGGCGCGCAAGCGCTAGGACACGAAGGAAGAAGAGGGAAGAAGAGCGAAGCAGTAGATAATCTTCTACGGGTAACGGAGTCACAGTATTTATGCTTCCCGTCTCTCCCTCCACTCTACTTCTAGGCTCTGCCTGGGAAGTTAATTAGCAGCTATCGAAATAACAAACCTACAAAAAAGGCAAGAAAATCATGTCTGTTTTGATTGCAGTAGAACAAGTGGAAAAAGTTTTTAATTTATCCGACGGTGGCACATACATAGCCCTCAAAGGCATCGATCTGGAAATAAAAAAAGGCGAATTTATCTCATTAATTGGACACTCCGGCTGTGGCAAATCTACGCTGCTCAATATGGTGGCAGGTTTGGATTTGCCGACATCCGGATTGGTGACAATTGAAGGGCAAAGAATCACCCAGCCAGGCCCCGATCGCATGGTAGTATTCCAAAACTATTCGCTGCTACCGTGGCGGACGGTCAGAGAAAATATTACTCTAGCTGTAGATTCGGTGATGAGTGGCTTACCCAAGGCGGAACGCCTCGACATCATTCAAAAACACATCGATATGGTGGGCTTGGCGCCCCACGCCGAGAAGCAACCCGCACTGCTATCAGGCGGACAAAAACAGCGCGTGGCGATCGCCCGTGCTCTGGCCCTGCGCCCCAAACTGTTACTCTTAGACGAACCCTTCGGCGCTTTGGATGCTTTGACTCGCGGCAACTTGCAAGAAAAGTTGATGGAAATTTGCCAAGAGTACGAAATCAGCGCCCTGATGGTAACGCACGATGTAGATGAGGCCGTGTTGCTGAGCGATCGCATCGTCATGCTCACCAACGGCCCAGAATCGAAGATTGGCGGCATTCTCGAAGTAGACATCCCCCGCCCCCGCAAACGGATGGAAGTAGTCTCACACCCCAGCTACTACGCTCTACGCAGCGAAATGATTTACTTCCTCAACCAGCAGAAGCGGGTGAAAAAACTGCGGGCGCGGAAAGTACCCGCGATCGCCCGCCACGGTCTAGAAAAAGTCAACCTCGAACTCGGCTTTATTCCGCTGGCAGCCTGTGCTCCCCTCGCTGTCGCCAAAGAAAAAGGCTTTTTTGCCAAGCACGGTCTCGATGAAGTCCACCTCGTGCGGGAAACAAGCTGGCGCGGCATCGTAGACGGCATCGCCGCAGGTTACTTAGACGCAGCTCAAATGCCCTCTGGGATGGCGGTGTGGTTGAGCTTGGGGGGCCACCAAGAGAAGCCGATTCCGACGGTTACAGCCCTCACCATGAGCCGCAATGGCAACGGAATTACCCTCGCGAGGCGCTTTTACGACCAAGGGATCTACACTCTGGCCGACTTTAAAAAAATGCTCCAGAGAACGCCCGCGCAAACGCACCGTATGGGCATCGTTCACCCTTCTTCGATGCACAACTTGTTGCTGCGTTACTGGCTGGCTTCCGGCGGCATTGACCCGGATCGCGATGTGTTGCTGAAAAATATCCCTCCAGCCCAGATGATTGTTGACTTGCAGGGCGGCACTATTGACGGTTTCTGCGTCGGCGAACCTTGGAACTTGCGGGCATCGATGGAAGGAGTCGGCTTTACGGTGGCGACAGATTTGGAACTGTGGCCCGGACACCCCGGGAAAATTCTCGGAGTTCGGGAAGACTGGGCAAATGCTTATCCCAACACTCACATTGCTCTAGTCAAAGCTTTGCTGGAAGCTTGCCACTATTGCGCCGATCCAAATCACGCCGCCGAGGTTTCGGAAATTGTCGCGGGAAGGGAATACGTCGCTACTGATAAGAGTTACATCCAACTAGGCGACCCGAAATCTGTTGCTTGCAACCTCGATACTCCGATGCGGGAATACGCCCACCACTTGTTTTCTGGAGAGGGGGTGAATCGCCCAAGCCGCACCGAACAACTCTGGCACATGGTGCAGATGGCGCGCTGGGGCGATACTGTGTTCCCGCGCAACTGGGTGGAAATTCTGGAGCGGGTGGTGCGAGTCGGTGCGTTCAGCACGGCGGCGCGAGAGCTGGGGATGGCTGATATTACTTACACTCGCGGTTCTCTCAGCTTGTTTGACGGCTCGGTGTTTAATGCTGACGATCCGATCGGCTATCTCAACAATCTGGCGATTAAACGCGATTTCACGATGGCGGAAGTTGTACTCGATTCCGGCCGCAGAGCTGCTTAGAGCGGTTTTTTGTTCGATAAAAACAGGGTAATTGCTAATAGTTAGTTGTTGGTTTTTAGCTGTTAATTGCTAGTGAGCAATTCCCTCTTCATGACCTCCGTTACATCCATTAAATTCCGTACATTGCTCGTTGCCGAACTTCCTTCTTTCTTTGCGAATCACCCACTCACAATTTCCTAAACCCATGCTCAACACCACTAAAAACCAGACGAACACCAAAACTCAAATCCAGCGGGGAAAAGACCGCCGCCAACCTTTTTTGGTGATGGACAATGTTTACAAAGAATATCCAAACGGTTACAGGGCTTTAGAAAACGTCAATCTGAATGTAGCTGAGGGAGAGTTTATTACTCTGATCGGACACTCGGGCTGCGGCAAATCAACACTGTTAAATATGGTGTCGGGTTTTAGCCATCCGAGCCAGGGCACCGTGTCGATTAACGGGCAGCGGATTACGAAGCCGGGCCCCGATCGCATGGTGGTGTTTCAGGGTTACGCTTTGCTGCCTTGGCGGACGGTGTTTGAAAATGTTTATCTGGCGGTTAATGCTGTATTTCCGAATAAGTCGAAGGTGGAAAAAAATGCGATCGTCAAAGAACATTTGGCGATGGTGGGATTGACAGAAGCTGCTGAGAAAAGACCGCCGCAAATTTCGGGGGGGATGAAGCAGCGGGTTTCTATTGCCCGCGCCTTGGCAATTCGCCCGAAAGTGCTGATTTTAGACGAACCGTTTGGTGCTCTGGACGCAATTACTAAGGAGGAATTGCAAGAAGAGTTGCTGAAAATCTGGAACGATCACCGCTGTACGGTGTTGATGATTACTCACGACATTGATGAAGCGCTGTTTTTAGCCGATCGACTGGTGATGATGACTAATGGCCCATCGGCGACAATTGGCGAAGTTTTGGAGATTCCTTTTCCGCGTCCGCGCGATCGGGTTCAAATGATGGAAGATCCGGAATACTACAATTTGCGGAACTACGCCCTAGATTTCCTGTTCCGTCGCTTTGCACACGATCACGATGCCTAATCGGTTGGGAAATCAAAGTTAAAGAGGAGAATTATGAGACTTCTGGAAAAATTTTAATTCTTGTGCGGAGTAGGGGTTGGGCATCCTGCCGGCCCAAGACGAGCTTTTTTGCAGAAGTCTATTGAAAAGTTGAAGCCCCAGTGTTCCCCGGTTTCAGGGGAACATCGCTAGGGGCGCAATTTTCCCGATCCGGTTGGGTAAACTGAAGCTGAATGGTGGGCGATAAGTTTTTTCGGACGTTCGGATCTTTTTCCGATATTTTACGTCTACCAGCCAAGAGACCCGATTGCCTAGCTGTCGGTAAGCTGGCATGAACTGAGCCCACCTTCGACCGAGGGTGGGCTTCTTCTTCATGTTATTAACCGTTTTTGGGCGATCGGTGGTTTGTGCATTCCACCCTGTGAACTGGCACACTGCGGGGCATTGATTTGTGTTGGATGGATTAGGCGAGCGAAAATCTTTAAGTTTGCACGCTAAATTCCTCTGGATCGATATCCCAATTTACCCAACGAATTGCTTCTTTAGCAGATGTCACATCAGGCGGCACTCGCAAAGCGTGAATAAATCCCGTACTCGGACAGGTCATTTTTAACAAATAAATAGGTTCTTTTTTAGGAGGATTACCATCGCCACCGAAATAAACAGGATCGAAAAAAGTAGGGTCTAAATCATCAGGATCGAAGCCATCAATATCAGCATCAATTCTTAGCAGCGTGTATTCTTTCCAGCAATCTAATTCTGTTGCCTGTAATTCAGAGCAAATTCTCGCGTAGCCAATTCCCTGAATTAACGCTCGCCGAACTTCCGCATTGTCTTCCTCTAAAAGCCAAGTCGCTTGCCAGCGATCGGGGTGAATTTGTCCGTATGCTTCGGGCAGTGTTACTCCGTGATATGAGTATAGTTTGTAGCCGTCGGAAAATTCAATTGCCGATTCTCCTTCTGCGTGAAGGCGATGTTCGCTGTCGAGGCAGAGTTTGGTTGGGCGATCGCACACGTAGCAAACATCATAAAACGCAAAAATCCAGCCGCATTCTGTTAAAAGCTGCTGAAAGCATTCTAAGGCTTTCTGTGCCCCAGGTTTGAAAATAGTTCCGAATGTAGAAACACAAAGTTCTGCCACGCAGATTGTACCCAACAAGTATGGCGGAATAATGGGTCTTGAGCGGTTCCTGTAGTCCGGAAAACCTCCTCTCAATTCTTGTTCTAGCTGCCCCTCCCATCTCACTAATTCATAATCACCATTCCTATATGTGATTAAGCACTCATGTTTTAGCTTTTTCTGAAGTAGATTGATAAAATCAGTTCCCTGAGTGAGATGTTGCTGTTTTTTTAACTGTGCTATGGCTGCATGAGGGCTAGCGCAAATAATAACGTTAATACTTGTCTCACCGACGGCTGCACAGGCAAATTCGATCGCTGCTGCCGCACGGGTGCGATCTATTCGCTCTGTAGAACTGGCGATAAATTCCCACTGGGATTGCAGGGAAGTCATCTTTGATATTGGATTGTTTTCCAGCCACAAATCGATCAAATTAGTCAGAGATTTCAGGGGTGTTATGTCTGATATTTGATTGTTTTCCAGATGCAGCCATTCCAATTTAGTCATAAATTGCAGGGGTGTTATATCGGATATTTGATGGTTTACCAGATGCAGCGTAGTCCTCTTTGATAGTATCCGATCGGCTTCATTGCAATCACAAGTGCCAGCCTGTTTTAACAGGACTTCAACTGTATGTCTTGCCGATTCTGAAAGACTATCTTTGTGCTTGCACCATTCGGCAAAGCTGCTGAAATTAATTGGTTGGTTTGCTTGTGGTTCTGGCATAATAAATTCTGACTCAAGTTTGGTAAAATTTCAGTCCGGCAGGGGTTTAAACCCCTGCCTCACAGCTTAAGTCGGTTGAAACCGACTGAAATTAAATGGTTAGATCGCGATCGCGTACAATATTTGTTGTCTATTTATGCAGCGTTACGATCTGAACAGTCAGTTAAAACTGACTTGAGCTTTGAGCCTGGGGTTTAAACCCCAGGCTGGCTATCATGGCGATCGAAAATCTTTAAGTTTGTACGCTAAACTCCTCTGGCTCGATTCCCCAATTTACCCAACGAATTGCCTCAAGAGCCGTTAGCGAAGCCCTCGAAGAGGATCGCACATTTGGCGGCACTCGCAAAGCGTGAATGTGTCCCGTACTTGGACAAGTCATTTTTAACAAATAAACTGGCTTTGCATTACCCACCCAATCAAAATCATCGTCAAACTCGATGCTTAATAAAGTGTATTCCTGCCAACTATCTAATTCTGTAACCGCTAATTCTTGACAAATGCGATCGTAAGTAATTCCCTGAATTAACGCGCGCCGAACTTCCGCATTCTGTTCCTTCAACACCCACTTAGACTGCCACTGGTGCGGGTGCAGCCTACCGTACCATTCCGGCAAAATCACGCCGTGATAGGCGTAAATCGAAACACCGTCGGCAAATTGTACCGCTGGTTTTCCTTCGGCGTGCAAGCGGTGGTTGCTGTCTGCGGAAAGTGCGATCGGCTTTTCACAGACAATGCAAACTTTGTCATAGGGATAAATCAAGCCGCAATCCCGGACAATCGATTGAAAAACTATCCAATTTCTGCCGCAGGAATGAGGTAAATTTAGAACGGAAATGCAAAAATCCAAGAAACTGCCATAAGCAGCCCACAATACTGGTTGAATGCAATTACTGAATAGTTTTGTTCCTAATCTTTGCCAGTAAAAGTCTCGACTCGGCTCATTGAACACCTCTTCCGGTGGCAATTCGCTTGCTATTTTGCCAGATAAATAATTGCGGTGCGCCTCCCACATTTGCGTTTGCAGTTGAGTATAAAGTCGAGCTGACCGTTCTGTTTGCAGTTGGTTTTGCAGTTCGGTTTCTAGTTGGCTTCCCAAATAACCCCGCAGTTGTTTTTCTAGCGGGCTGCGAAGTTTTGTCTCGAATTGGCTCCGCAGTTCGCTGCTGGGATTGTCAAATCGACTGACGATTAGATCCGCAGCTTCGTAGGGGCGATCGACAAAAATGATTTCCGGTGCTTTTTTGCCGATCGCACTGTAAGCCGATTTTATTGTTTCCGCAGCTTGCGAGCGATTTATCGGGCCAGTGGAAAGCGAGATCGCTCTCCACTTTTCCCGATAAACTGGAATCAAAGCTGCTTGTTCAGGCGTTAGTTTTTTAACCTTAGTCTGCGACATACCTCCAACCTTGCGGCTCATATTCGCGCTGAATTCGCACCATCCAATTACCTTGGGGAATTGCGATCGCATGGTGTTCTTCGTGACTCAATAAAGCTGTGGGTGAAAGCACCCGCAAGTACAGAGTGCCGTCTTTTTCGTACAGTTCAGCTTGTCCCTCAATAATCTGGTGAGAATGTCCGGTGACTTCACCTTCGGCGAGAGTTAGGTGAGGTTTTTTTTCTCCTTCGATTTTCGGTACGGGCGTGAGAATTACGTCGCCTTGTCGGATGGGCTGCATAGGTTTTTTCTAAATTTTGTTTGCTGGTGTCGATCGATCGAGCTTTTCTACCGTAACTCAATACTACATTTGTAATACATGGCTGTCAAGAGCCACAAACCAAATTCCATAACTCTTTGCTGCACTGACAGACGTTATCTTGGAAGGTGAAAGTGCGATCGCAGACAGAAATGCTACAGTAGATGTTAGTTTCGAGAAAGTTTTAGGTTTGAATGCCTATTTACCCGTCGCTAGAGGGTTTGTATCGAATCACTTATTGCTTGACATATTTGGCATCGCAACCTATTCACCTCATCTGTGTTGACGATAGAAGCAAAAACTTGTTCGTAGTGGCTAGAGATGACGAGGAAATTGAGATTGAAATTGCTCCAAATGGGCAGGTATTTTAATGAGCCAAGTAGATTATACTGCAATATCCGAGGGAGAATTGAAGCGTTATTTTCTTAAAAATCGCGAGGAGAAAGCTGCACTGCAAGCCTACTTATACAGGCGAAAAAAGCGATCGAATTCCATCATAATAAAAGTGGGAGATTCGGATTTCGATACTAAGATTGGGGCAGCCATTCGCCAGCAAATGAAAGAAGACAAAGATTAGTCTTGTATCCTAACAATATATTTATAAATGGGGGAGCGATCGCCCAAACCAGTTTTTCTCTAAACCGCAGAAATCCCGCGCCGAAACTCCTTAACTGCTTCAACCCTAGAAGCCATCAGCAAGCAGCGAGACAGCAGGTTGATGTCTAAACCGGGCAGAAATTCACTTTTTTCAATTTTTTCATATCCGTGCGATCGCAAATGATACAGACCAAATACTCCGTCTTCCCAAAACCAAACTTCGGGGACTCCTAATGCTTGGTAGCGATTCAATTTGCTTTCTCCCCCACTGGTAAACACTACTTCGATGGCAAGATCGGGGGTAATACCTGTTGACTTGCCAATTAAAAAAGATTCATCAGCTTGTACTGAGACTTCCTGTCCCTTCTCTTGGGTAAAGCTACCCAACGGGTTAAATTCAATGTCTTTTTCCACAAAGTAGTCCATCAGCAAACTTGCGATCGTCCTGCTGAAAGATTCATGTTCTTGCGAAACTGCCCAGATTTCTACGTCACCTTTGAAATAAAAAAGTCGGATGCCGGGGGAGTCAGAAAATCCCTGCTCGATTAGCTTGAATTGTTGCCAATCAATCCCGGAGTGAATTAGGTGCTGGTCTTTTGGTTTGTCTAATGTTGCTGTCATGGCACGACCTCCTTTAAACATTTTATAGCAATTTGAATTGGCACAAGTTTGCCAGCACATTGGTAGGGTGCGTCAGATCCAAAAAATCTGTTTAAGTGGTCGAAACGAATCGATCTCTGATACACCATACAAGTTGATTTAACTATTATATTATCCTTCAACTGTGGCCACCGAAACTCGATCGCGCCCTGATTCTTTCGCCCGATAAAGCGACTCGTCGGCGATCGCAATTAGCGCCCCCGGGTGCGAGATCGGCGCCGGAATGCAGCAAGCTACACCCAAACTCAGCGTCACGTATTCGCTGACAGCAGACTTAGCGTGAGGTATGTGCAAACCCCGCACCTGTTGTGCGATCGTTTCAGCTACGCAAGTCGCACCTTCAATATCCGTATTCGGCAAAACTACTACAAATTCTTCTCCACCGTAACGCGCTACTAAATCTGCCGGTCGCTTTACCGAATGTTGGATAACCGCCGCCACTTGCCGCAAACATTCATCCCCCGCTTGGTGACCGTAAGTGTCGTTGTAAAGTTTGAAATAATCAATGTCGCACATAATCAAAGACAGCGGTGCTTCTTCCCTTGCCAAACGCCGCCATTCCGTCTCGAGGTATTCATTAAAAGAGTGGCGGTTTCTTACCTCAGTCAAACTGTCGTAAGTTGCCAAATAGTGCAAGGCTCTATTCACCGTTTCTAACTGCTTTTTCTGCTGCTGCAACTGACGGTTGAGTTCCGCCAACTGCTGTTCGGCTGCGTGCGATCGCAACAAATTTCTCACCCTCGCCAGCAATTCCCTCTCGTCAAAAGGCTTTGAAATATAATCGTCAGCACCCGCATCCAAACTTTCGATCCGAGCTTCCATCCCCGATCGCGCTGTCAAAAAGATTACCGGAGTCGATTTCAATTCTGGCGTGTTCCGAATCTCCTTAAGCAAATCCAGCCCGTTTTGTCTGGGCATGATTTGATCGCTCACAATCAAATTTGGCTGCAAACTTTTGGCTTTTTCTAAACCTTCAACTCCGTCACTCGCCACGGCGACTCGATAGTACGGACTCAATAAAGTTTGGAGGTAAGCCACCAAAAAATTGTTGTCTTCTACTACCAGCAACAGCGGTAATTCTTGGCTGTCAGGTGTTAATTGTTCCCCATTATTTTTGTCCTCAGAACTGTTAGGTTCCGGCAGCGGGGTCTGGGGTCCGCTCGCGCCGACATTTCCCGCTCCCCACTCTCCGGCGCTGAATCCAGTCAGTCCCGCCAATTGGGCGATCGCGCTCACCAACTGATTCGCTTCCACCGGCTTCGACAAATGCCTCTGAAACCCCGCCTCCAGCGCCGATGCCGAATCTTCTTCCTCGATGCCTCCCGTCAGCGCCACCGCCGGCAGCAGTTCCCTGTGTTCGGACATTTCCATTGCTCTGATGCGGCGGATCAAATCGCAGCCGTCTGCTCCCGACACCTCCATATCGCTCACCAACACGTCGGGCCGCGACTGTTGCAACTCGGCCATCGCTTCGGCGGCGCTACCCACCGCTGTTACCTTGGCTCCAAATGCTTCGAGGCCAGTTTTGAGAAATTTTCGGATCTCGGCGCTGCTTTCCACCACCAGGACTTGCTTTCCCGCTAGGGGTTTGGAAACCGATCCCGGTCTGCTTTCACTTTGGGCGATCGCAGCAGTGCGATCGTCGGGTGCATTTTTGTTGGGGCTCGGTAGCAGCACCCCAAAGGTCGCCCCCTGACCGAGGCCGGGACTCGAAGCCCAAACACTTCCCCCGTGCAGTTCCACTAACTGCCGCACAATTGAGAGCCCCAGCCCAAGCCGGTGCTGTTCCTTGCTCTGGAAGCTGTCTGCGGGGCGGAAGTAGTCAAAGATGTGCGGCAGAAATTTGGGGTCGATGCCGCAACCGCTGTCGCTGACCCGAATCAAGACGCCGGACGGACTAGGCTCGATC
The DNA here is from genome assembly GCF_036701905.1 of Microcoleus sp. MON2_D5. NCBI lineage: Bacteria > Bacillati > Cyanobacteriota > Cyanophyceae > Oscillatoriales > Microcoleaceae > Microcoleus > Microcoleus sp. MON2_D5. The sequence goes on along the minus strand of NZ_JAUBRM010000025.1, from coordinate 7,818 downwards.
CGGACTTGAACTGGGTTTGGTGTCGATTCTGGAGTGAATTTGATGGCGTTGGTAACGAGGTTCGCGACTACTTGCTGCAAGCGTTCTGCATCTGCCAAAATGTAGCCTACGGCGGGGTCGCAATGTTTTTCTAGGCGGATGTTTTTAGCCTCGGCGTCGGGACGGAGGGTATCGATCACAGATTCTACGATCGACGGGAGGTGAACTCGGCTCATGTTCAGGCACACTTTCCCCCGCAGCAGCCGCGAGAGGTCGAGGAGATTGTCTATTTGCCGGTTTTGTAATTTGGCGTTGCGCTCGATGATTTCCAAAGCGCGGTTGGTGGTGGCTTCGTTGAAATTGCGCGATCGAGCTAGCTGCGCCCATCCCAAAATCGCGCTCAGGGGCGATCGCAGTTCGTGGGAGGCGATCGCCAGAAATTCGTCTTTTGCCCGGTTGGCTTCGGCTTGGGCTGCTTCAACGGCTTTGCGATCGGTGATGTCAAATCCGATCGCCAAATACTGACAGGGTTTTCCCTTACAGTCCAACAGTGGAACTACTGCTGCGTACACCCAATAATCAGTTCCATTCTTGGCTTTATTCTTAATGTCTCCTTGCCAAACTTCACCTTTGGCAACAGTTGATAGGAGATTTTTGATTATTTCCGAAGATTTATATTCCGAATGGAGGATGCCGAAGTGCCTGCCGATTAGTTCAGCCTGGGAATAGTTGGAGATGGAGCAAACTCGTTCGCTGACATAGTTGATAATTCCTCGCGCGTCAGTTCTCACCGCAAGTGCCGATCGGTTGATCACTCTTTTAAAATCTAAACATTCTTGCAGCAAGGAATCTACCTCTTTTGTGGTAGAAAATTGATCGAGCCTATCGGACGCATTTTGTTGCTGGCGATCGGGCTTATCCTTACTCCGTTGTTGGATTTCCATGGCTTTTATTTTCCCCTGACGGCTGACACCTAATCTAATCGCATCCTGATTCATTATCACAATTTTCTTTCCCGCACCGACGGGTGTAATATTTTGTATCTCTTCATCTTCCTGAAAAATTGGCAGGTACCACATCCACTCGGGAGTCAATTCAATTTTTGTTTATAGTTGGCTAAAGTTTGTCAATCTGAGGACTGATTTTTTCAGATCTAGCCGATCGTCGGCTGCTCGCTCATTCGTTTGTATCTTTTATATTTTACTAGGGGGAATCACTGAGAAATTTATGGTGTGGAGCACACACCGACAGTTGCATTCTTGTTTGAAACGGGTATCATAGCCGTCAACTTTTTTCTCACAATTACTCCTAGTATCTGGCACAAAGTCTCGTCTTCGGCAGGCTTTCGAGTCTGTGGCATTCTGCCTCATCTGCACTGAAGGAGATATATGTGCAGGGCTAGACCGTTCCCAGATCGGGGGCTGGTTTGGGCGCACAAAGTCCCTGTCTGGCGATCGTCCGTAACTTCTTTTAAATTATTTTATTCTATATCTTGACAGGTATGTAAATTTTTTGTATTATATCTGTAATATACCTTCAGAGAAGAGAACCGCCCAACTGCATTGACGCACTCAACTATTAACAATTTGAGGAAAATCGTCTGTGAATTTAGACGCTGTACGCGAGCAATTTGAACAAAGAGCTTTTGATTATGACGGCTTAATTCCGCGCCTCATTCCGCGATATCGCGAGCAACACGATGTAATATTGCAGTTAATCCCTTCTGAAACTAATGGTAACATAAAAGTTCTGGATTTAGGCGCGGGAACGGGCATACTGTCGGCTAGGATTCTGCAAGCATTTCCTCAAGCAAAAGTTCTAGCCTTTGACATCGCCCAAAATATGCTGAAAACTTGCCAAACTAACTTGTCCGCTTTCCGAGAACGGCTGACCTTGCAGCAAGGAAACTTTGCCGAAGATGATTTCGGCAGCGGTTACGATTTGGTAGTTTCAGGGTTGGCGATCCACCACCTCGACAGCGCAGGCAAACAACAGCTATTTCACAAACTTTTCCACTCGATGAATCCAGGGGGAATCTTGCTAATTCGAGATATTGTGACAGGTGCTACTCCCCGGCTGACTCAGCAATACGAACAGTTGTGGCGGCAGTACATGAAAGCTAACGGAGAAGACGATGCAGCCTGGTTTCAAAAATATCTCGAAGAAGATATTCCCTCCTCTGTGGAAGAGCAGACAAAGTGGCTTGCACAAGCAGGTTTTGCCGACGCAGGATGTCACTGGCGCTATCTAAATTTTGCTATTTTTGGCGGCGTTATTCCAAGGTAGAAGGCATTCGGCAAAAGGCAAACTTTTTGATAATTATCAAAAGATAAAGCTCGTGGAAAATGGCACACCGAATACTTTTTTACTCCCGGACGCAGAACCTAATTATGTAGGTGCTGAAGCGCGCACATTACCACCTGAATTAGCGCGTAAAACTATTTTTTAGATCCGGGAAGCCTTCTCCTAAACCTGTAGAGGCGCGTTCACTCAAGCGCCCTCTGGCAGTGCAAACAGATTCAACAAACCCGCCTCCCATCAACGATACAACCCGCTAGTGACATTTTGTAATAGGGGATTTAAAAGCTCAATAAATAAAGTAAAATTATGAACGATGCTCGATTAGTAAAAATTAGCCGATATCTCAGCAAACACCTGCGCCACGCCCCATCGCGCATCGGCATTGAACTCGCTCCCGGTGGCTGGGTTACTGTTAGCGAACTCCTCGATGCGTGCCAAAAAAATAACTTTCCAGTTCAGCTTGCAGAACTCAAAAAAGTAGTCGCGCAAAACGACAAGCAGCGCTTTTCATTTGACTCCACAGGCACTCTAATTCGTGCCAATCAAGGACACAGCGTAGAGGTTGACTTGCAGTTAGAACCCGCTGTTCCCCCAGATATTTTATATCACGGAACAGGTAGCACTGTTGTCGAGTCTATTCTCAGTCAAGGAATTAGGAAAATGTCGCGGCATCACGTTCATTTGTCCGTGAATATCCAGACGGCGCGCCAAGTAGGTGCAAGACATGGCATCCCGGCAGTCTTTAGTGTAGATGCCGCAGCCATGCAACGCGACGGTCATACATTTTACTGCTCGGCAAACAAAGTTTGGTTAGTAGATTTTGTGCCGCCCGCTTATCTCAAAATAAGTTGATAATTTTCACTTTTTTTGTAGAATGTGTACCACAAAAACTGTAAAATAAGAGTAAGTAGGAGTTTTGCAAAATGAGTGCGGAAGATATGGGCGATCGCGAAAACAATTTTCATCAAAACAATTCTCCAAATAGAGGTCTGCTAGGCTCGGGTTGGCGACCTTTTTACCGTCAATTAGATTGGGAACACCTGGTACATTTAGCGTCTAGCGACCCCTTAGAACTAGCTCAAAAAACTTTAGGGGCAGCTAGCGACATTGCCGATGCAATGGGACGACACCAATATACTTGGTGGGCAAATATGTTAAATGTATTTTCGGAAAATACTCGCTACGAAATTGATGAATTTTGGGATTACATTACTCCGCAGCCAGTTTACCCGGATTACCGCTACAAAGACGTTTTAGTTACCGAAACGCCTGTGGTGCAATTGGTCAGCCGCGCTAGCATTCCCATCGACTACGTTCTTAACAAACTCCAAGAGATTACTGTTTTCAAAGTTCTGGATTTGCTAGGGAAACCGGATGCAATTACCCAGTCTTTTATGGAGCGACATTTTTCTTATCCTCCGGAGCGATTTATTAGCTGGGAACGCTTGGAAGTTTTGGGTACTGTTTATGCTTCTTGGGCTCGATTCGGCTGCTGGCTGCAAATTGACAGCTACGACAGGGGAAGACGCTGCTACACTCTAATTTGCCAAGATATTGCGCCGCTCGTTAGCAAGGCAACTTATAATTTAGCGGTGATTCTGGGGGGGTACAAAAGCCGCGTCGGACAGGTTCACAGCCAGTTCCCAATTCGCACTTTTTCTGCGGAGGTTCAAAGTTTTACCGATACAATTCAGCAGGCAATTTTGGATCAAAATCAGTTGGCTGTTTTGGTCAGTGGCGAACCGGGTACGGGCAAAACTGCTTGGACGCAAGCGGTAGCAAAGGAAATTTTAGTGCCGCTAGGTTATGTGATTTTTATCTTAGACCACGATGCTGTGGAAAATTTTGTGCCTCCGAGTTATTTAGAGCGGATTTGTATTATTATCAACGAGGCTGATAATTTGGCTCAAGATAGATCGACAGCAGAAGCCCAACGCACTAACAAAACTGAACACATTTTGAGTTTGCTGGATGGAACTTTGTATCAAAGCGTCATCGACGAACACGGCATTCAATTTCAGCAAAAACTCGTAGTTTTGATGACTTGCAACACCACTGAAAGATTAGATCCTGCAATGTTACGCAAAGGGAGAGTGGATTTTACCAGTGAATTTACGCACAAATTTGTTTGAGCGCTCTCTTGCATTCTCAAGCTATCTGGCGATCGCACTGGCTACACGATCTCAACCATGTTCGATGTGGGGTTTTCAATTAAAGAATTGGGAATGACTGAGGAAGCTCATGGTTTGGAGCGCGGGCCTACAGTTGCATTCTTTTGGGAACTTGTATAAAATACCGAACAATCACCAGGAAATCTTCTGAATATCAAAGTTTGGGGCAAACTTTCTTGAGTACCTATAGACCATGGGTGTCAACAATCGCCTAAAACCCTTTGTCTCTCTCGTTTTTTGCCTAGTGTCGCTGCCCTCTTGCGCCCCCGCACAGTCGGGGCAGGCAAGAGATCACTCCAGTCTCCTCCGACTATTCGGGGGCGCGGGCGCGATCAATGCCTAATGGTCAAACAGCAAGCGGGCACTAGCTTTGGTCTTAAGTTGATAGCAATGCCTATAGACATATCCCCATCAAAAATGATATCAATGATGGGTGAGACCCTCTAAGGATATCGACCGAGAGAGCACATCAGGGGAAAACAGCATTTTTGGTCTCAAACAGAATTTTTCAGACTTGACAGCTATGGAGGAAATCCCAAACCGTGCACACTAAGCCAGTTCAGCAAAAAAGTCAGGGACTGGGAAGGTACGTTGACGGGACTGTCCCGATCGCCCAACAACCCGCAGAGGCAGCCGTGTCCGAGAGTAAAGACCGATTTCGGCGGTTTGTGGAGCGCTCCGCCGAGGCCGTGGCAATGGTAGATTGTGAAATGCGCTATCTGTCGGTTTCTCGTCGCTGGGAAACCGATTGGGGGTTGGGCGACGGCGAGGCCATCGGCCGATCTCATTGGGAACTGTTCCCGAATCTCCCGGAATATTGGGAGCAAAATGCCCAGGCTTGTTTGACGGGAGTTTTGGAATACAGCGAGTTTGTGGCAGGGCGATCGATCGCATCTGTATCAGGAAAAACCGCAAGCGGCTCTGTCAGCGAGTCGGTAAAATGGGTATTTCAGCCTTGGACAAATAGCGAAGGTGCGATCGGCGGTTTGATTTTGTTTGCATCTAAGATAGCTGAGGCTCCCGCTCAAACTAATTGCTTTAATAAATTTCAGTCCGAGCTCAAAAGCAAGCAGTTAGAAACTATACCGCAACTAACTCAAATTGCCCTCGAAAATGCTGCTGATACAATCTTTTTTACTACGTCCGACGGTCAAATTTGCTACGCGAACAAAGCCGCTTGCCATCTTTTCGGCTACTCGGAATCGGAACTGCTAAACATGAGGGTTAGCGACATCGATTCGCAGTTGCCAGCATCGGATTGGCGAGAACACTGGGCTCAACTGAAGCAGCAAACCAACCTCACTTTTGAAACCACTTACAAAACCAAAGACGGCCCCAGTTTTCCCGTTGAAGTTAAAGTCAATTATATAGAATACGGCGGCTGCGAATACCGCTGCGCGATCGCCCGCGACATTTCGGATCGCCAAGTAGCAGAATCAGCGCTTTTAGAGGCGAAAGAGCAACTTCAAGCGGTTTTGGACGCCGTGCCGGGATTAGTTTCTTGGGTAAGTTCCGATTTGCGCTACTTGGGAGTAAACCGACATTTAGCTACCGCTTACAAAATGCCTGCCGAACTATTTATCGGTCAAAAAGTAGGTTTTTTAGATACAAGTCCCAAATTTAACGATTTAGTATACGATTTCTTTGCCAACCATAAAAAGAAGACATCTCAAGAAGTAACAGCGAGCATCAGAGGAGAAAATAAAACTTATCTAATTGTCGCTCAAAAATACCATAACAGTACGGCGGCGGTATTTGTCGGATTGGATATTACAGAAAGCAAACAGTCTCTTTTGGCTTTGCAAGAATCCGAAGAACGCTTGCGACAACAAGCGGCTAAATTAGAGCAGACGCTGTTAATTTTGCAGCGAGCTCAAACTCAACTGATTCAAACAGAAAAGATGTCTTCCCTGGGGCAGTTGGTAGCAGGAATAGCGCACGAAATTAATAATCCAGTTAGTTTTATTTCCGGCAATGTCAGCCACGCCACCGGCTACATTCAAGAACTGCTGCGAGCGATCGACCTTTACCAAAAGTATTATCCCCGTCCCGTGCGGGAAATTCAAGATTTGATGGAAGAATTAGACTTAGACTTCATCAAAAAAGACTTGCCAAAACTGCTAAATTCAATGAAAGTCGGTTCGGAAAGGATTCGCGATGTCGTGCGATCGCTCCGCTTGTTCTCGCGTACCGACGAAGCCCAAATGAAGCCTGCTGATATCCACGAAGGTTTGGACAGCACTTTGCTGATATTGCAAAATCGCCTGCAAGCTAAAGGAGGACGGCCGGGGATTTCTCTAGTTAAAGAGTACGGAGATTTGCCGCAAGTTCACTGCTATGCGGGACACTTAAACCAAGTGTTCATGCACTTGTTGACAAATGCGATCGACGCTTTGGAAGAAGGGGGGAGACATCACGCAAAGTATGGTAAAAATCAAAATCAGTCTTACTTGTCTTCAGCCAGGTCGAGCTCTGAAATATTCACTCCCGAAATTCGGATTCGGACCTCCGTGGTAGGGGAAAACGAAGTTGCGATCGCCATTAGTGACAACGGCCCTGGCATGACTGAAGAAGTCCTCGACTGCATCTTTGACCCTTTGTTTACCACTAAATGTCCAGACACGAGCACTGGTTTGGGTCTAGCAATATCCCAGCATTTAGTAGTAGAAAAGCACGGCGGTAAGTTGCACTGTGTTTCGCGTCCGGGAGAGGGAACGGAGTTGATAATTAGAATTGCCATCGGCAACGATTAATGGGCTGTTTACGGATAGGAAATAATATGGTTATTGAGTGGCTTAAATTTAAAGTACCTCAAGAAAAGTGGGAGCAGTTTATTCAGCGAGATCAGGAAGTTTGGACGGCGGGACTAAAAAGTTGCGACGGTTTTTTAGGCAAAGAAGTTTGGGTAGATCCGGTGGAAAATGAGGTGGTGATGTTGATTCGCTGGGAAACTAGGGAGAAGTGGAAGTCTGTGCCACAAAGCACAATCGACGAGTTGGATGCCAAAATGGGCGATTGGCAAATTGCGATCGCGGAAAGTCGCGAATATCAAGTCCGCAAGTTTTTGCATTAGTTAGTCAGCAGTCAGTTGATCGTGTTAATTTTTAAAAGATTAATCATGAGTTTTACCTTGATTGTACCGCAGACATCTATTTGGTATTTGGTGTGAAGGGCGATCGCTCTTGGTAGAATCATCGCAGTGTTTGGTATTTGGTGCGAGGGGCGATCGATCTTGATGCGTGAAAGGCGATCGTCGGTCATCACAAAAAATAAAGGGCGATGTTATGCGATGCAATACGGTTCAGTTAAGGGCTAGGCAGTGCTTAAAACAATAAATACAGGAGGATTCATTATTATTCCAGTACCT
>NZ_JAUBRM010000170.1:0-6186 GCF_036701905.1 Microcoleus sp. MON2_D5 | reverse complement strand
CTCTACCATAGGACTGGCAATGCTTTTGGGGTGTGTCACTGCTTATACTACCACGAGAGTGACAAAAGAGGGTTAAGTGCGGTTCTAACTGGACTTTTTTTGGCATAGGGGGATTGGCGTCCCTGTGAATCGGCTGCCCTTAATTATAACTAATTATCCGAACCTGATATTACTTGACCGTCCAGGAGCGCGTACAAAGGGGTTGGGACTACCTACGTTCGTTGGAGTTTCGGTTGCGGATACCTCGACCGGAACACGACTTGACTGACCTGGAAGTCCAAGAAGCTTGGAAAAAAACTGCGATCGCGAGCCAAACGAATTCAACAGCAGTATCCATCAGCAGCAGTAGAAGTGTGGGCAATGGATGAGCATCGTCTCGGACTAAAACCTATAGTTAGGCGAGTGTGGGTAGGATATGGGGAGCAGCCCATAGCCAACGTCAATTGGCGATATCAATGGCTATGGTTGTATGGTTTTGTACACCCGTCAACGGGAGAAACCTACTTTTGGATTCTTCCAAAAGTTAACATTGAGCTTTTCAACTTAGTTTTAGAAGATTTTGCTAGAAAATTTGGAGTTGGTAAAAATAAACACATCATCTTAACTAAAGACCTACGCTGGTTGGCATACTAGCCCACAAGTTATAGTTCCTTCTTGGTCTACACTTGGAATTTATGCCCTCTCATTCTCCCGAATTACAACTGTCTCAGAACGTCTGTGGCCTTTAGTAAATGAACCAATTGGCAATCGGTCATTTCAAAATCTTGATGAATTAGAAGAAGTATTATTTCAGCGCTGCCAAGTTCTGCTGAAACAATCTTCTTTGATTAAAGGGATTACTTGTTTCCATTGGTGGCCAAAAACCAAAGCTATATCATTCCGGTGCAACCGGAATTGATATAAGGAATCATTTAGGCATTAAAGTTTGGACTAATTATTAAACAATTTAATTAAAGGCAAAGGCATATAATGAATATCAATGCAACCCCAACAACCCCCGCCGAAGTCCGCCAACACCTAATCGACGCTTTACAACTCGACCTGATCGGCCCCATCCCCGACGACGAAGCCCACGCCCCAGAAATCATCAACCAACCCCCTTCCCGCTGGTATCTCAGCGGTTTTCTCGTACCCTGGTTTGCCAAGATTAGAGGCATACGGAGCGATGAAAACGGCGAGTGTTTCCACTCGATCGATTTTAGCAAGCAGACCGATCGAAACTTTGCCGTTATTTCTCAGTATTTTGCTTTAAAACCGCCTCAATTTCCGCCAGCTTTTGGCGCAAAACCTCCTGCAACTCCACAAGTTGGTCAACCTCAGCTTGCTCCAACACTTGAGGTGAGAGCTTTTTCAAATTCCCGGCTGCCAACTTAACCTGCTTGAATTGGCGGGCTGCCCCTGGGAAATCATCCAGATTAGAATTGATAATTTCTTGCACCAATTTACGAGTTTGAGTCACCGACAATTTCTCGGCAATAACTCGATCGGTTGCTTGAACTCTAATCGGCTGCGCTTCTTCCTCTGGCAAGACTAAATTTTTAGCAGAGAGTTTAGAAAGAGCCATTGCATGAACCCCTTTAAGTCCTAATTGCCTGATAGCAGTCTTAAGGTCATCAGCCAAAGACAGCATCGGGAAAATGTTGGCATCGATAGAAGCGGGATTGAGCTGCAAATCCAACAGTGTCCGCAAAACGGCCAACTCTTGTTCATCCAAACCCACAGCGGCCAAACCCTGTTGCTGCTCGTCAGGTGCCACCGTCACCAACTCGGAAACCAAGTTCATCCGTTTTTGCGCGTTCAAGCGTCGCACCACTGTCGAGAGAATGCGGGGGATAGTTGCAGCTTCCAAACCCGTATTTTCAGACAACTCCCGCACAATAGCTTCTGCTTTATCGAGGGGATTGAGATCTTCCCGGTGCAGGGAAGTCAGCAGTGCTTTGCGGTGCAAAGCCGCGGGTTCTGGAACGATCACAGCTTGTAAAGTTTCCCAGCCCAGATTTTTAGCGCTGCGCCAGCGCCGCTCTCCATCGAATATCACCAAATCCCCCCGTTGAATCAAGATAATGGGTTGCAGTTGTCCGTCACTAGCGAGGGAACGGGACATGGACTCGATACTTTCTGGCAAAAAAGTCTGTCTGGGTTGTTCAGGATTAGGCTGAATTTGGTCTAGTGAAATGGAGAGGATACCGCTGGCGGATTCTAGTTGTTCTCGCAGTGCAGTCAATTGAGATTCCAATTCCGTTGAACCCGATTTTCGCAGTTCTTCAATTTCTGCTTTGAGTTCCTGAATCTCGGATTCAGCTTCAGAGAGGTGCATTGACTGCTTGGCGGATGAAAAATAATTTCCCAAGTCGGGAGCTTTACGGGTGGCCATAGCGATTTTAGATTTTAAATTGGGGATTGGAAGAAGTCAGTTCATGCCTATAAGCCAAAAACGAAGGATTCGTTTTCGCCGGCGCAAGTTGTGACTGTGAATCAAACACTATTTCTTTTTTTTTCCTTTTTTGGCAATAGCCGGAGCAACTCCATTTCCCATTAAAGTAGCTAACTGTTTAACAATTTCTTTGAAGTCGCCTAAAGCTGGGTGAAGCGGGCGATAAAGGTGTAATGGCAACCCTTGACCGCTGGCATTGACAAATTCTGCACTGTCCCGAATAGGTGGAAAAACGCGGATATTCATCTGCTCTAGCTGGGCTGGCAATGACTCTAAAAGTTGTCGGTGGACGGCTCGTTTCGTATCGTATTGGTTGGGTACAAACCCTAAGATTTCTGGTTGCGGCTTGAGGCGTAATTGTTTGCAATGGTGGTAGTACCACTCCAGCAGGTGAGCTGCTCCTTGAATTGATTTTGGTTCGAGCTGTACGGGCACTATTATATGAGTGCAAGCAGTTAGTGCCATCAAGGGCAAGGGGCCGAGGGTAGCGGGGCAGTCGAAGATAATTAGGTCGTGATCCATTGGATAGTCACTCAGGCAATCGCCCAGAAGATAAGCGCCACGCTTGTGCAGAACTAACTCGTCTGCTGTTTGCGTCAGCGTCATTCCGCCTTGACAAACGGTTATATTATTGGTGTGGGAACTCCAGCTAGGAGTAAGAGGCCAAGAGCCATTGAAGCTTTCTCGCATTATGGCGGACAGTGTGTGTTCTGGCTCTGGCGGATTTAGACCGCAAAAAAGGGTCAGGGAGCCTTGGGGGTCGAGATCCATAATGGCTACTTTCAAACCCCTTAACCCCAGTTCGTAGGCGAGGTGAACTGAAAGTGTGGTTTTGCCAGTGCCGCCAGCATTGCTGATGACTGCTAGTCGAATTTGCATGGTTTTGAATTAAGTAGATGATTTAAGTATCATATATCGAGAGTCGGCATCAGATATCGATATATGAGAGCATCGCGGTAAACCACCGTTGGGCCCCACGGTGAAACAGCAAGTTAATATTTAGTCTGACGAGTAGATTATCGTCAAGTTTAGTACGGGGAAGATTGTTGAAAAGAATTTAAGTTCGATCGCTAGACTGAAACACGGAACGTCATATATCGATATCTGAGGTATGGATCTAACCGCCGAGTTAACTTCGATCGCAGTCTTGGGACGGTGCGATCGTACAATGTACTAGGGAACTTCAAAGGCACGGAAGGGTTAGGCGAGTCAACTGAACAATTTGCATTAAAATACCTAGAATTAGTTGAATGTTTTCAATAAAATGCTCTGTTGTTTCAATATAAACCGTCCTATCTTCTAGTTTCATGAACCTCCAGATACTGCCTGTTGTCACTGCACCATAAACACAGGAAATGCTGTTATCTTTTTGAATATTAAAAATCTGGGCTGCCAACATTTCTGCAATGCACGGGGCAATTCCCGATTTGATATTGTCATTCTTGGCTTCGACAAGTGTAAACACGGGAGCATTTAAAGATAATTGTTCTGGTGAATGACTAATCATAAAGTCACAAATGCCATTCAGTCCTTTGACTCGATCAATATTAAATTCCGTACCGGAAAAGAGGCTGATTTGACGATCACACCGCCTGCGGAGTTCAATCAATACCGGAGCGACTATCATCTCCGATCGCGCTTTTTCCGTGTCAATTCCCAAGGCTAAGGGAATATTTTCGGCTAAGGTTTCCTTTAAAAGCTGACTGGGTGCGATCGGTTCTACAGCCGTAAAGACTTCAGATACTTCTCTAATTGTTAAGCCGAGTTTATGCTTAATATCATCTAGGGAAAATTCGCTATAAGACATAATAGTTGCACCTTTCACTCCGTCGCTCTAATTTTATATTTAGATCGCGTTCGTTAAGCCAGGAAGCTATTCATAGCTTTGTCCCGATTTTGGTAGGTTTTTACGAACGGATGTTCCCAACAGATATGACCAATAATAACCTGTGTTCCCGATCCCAGCTTGCTCTGAATCTCCAACTGAGCGCTAATCTGCTCGACCCGCTGCCACATTCCACCCAGACCAAATCCGCTGACTTGCTACTGCGGATCGAACCCGCATCTGTCGTTACGTACAGACAGGTACAGCCGATAGCATGGAGTAAACAATCAAGTGAGCGTGAGTTGTTAGCAGATTATCGGCTGTACCTCTGCTCGGCATTGCTCTGTCAAATCGTGCTGGTCTGAACAAAATCGTCCTAATGCTTTGCGATCTACCGAACGTCACATATCAATATCTGAGGTACGAACTCTAAAAACCGAGTTAACTTTGATCGCAGTCTTGGGATTTGGTGATCGTACAATCTGCCGAACGTCATATATCGATATCTGAGGTACAGACTCTCACCGCAGAGTTGATTTTGATCGCAGTCTTGGGATTTGGTGATCGTACAATCTGCCGAACGTCATATATCGATATCTGAGGTACGGGTTGTAAACACAGAGTTAACTTTGATCGCAATCTTGGGATGGTGAGCTCGCCTAATCTACCGAAATGCACTCGGTGAACGTCATATATCGATATCTGAGGTACGATTCTCAAAACCGAGTTAACTTTGAGAATAGTCTTGGGATGTGGCGATAGACTAAGGTTGAACTTCATATATTGATATATGAGGTACGAATCTAAAAACCGAGTTAACTTTGATCGCAGTCTTGGGATTTTGCGATAGTACAATCGGCCGAAATGCAATTCTGAGTCAAATCGCTGATAATATCTAAGCTCATATTGTCAACTAATTTAGTCAGAGCCAGAGCAATTTGCTTCTGCGACAGGGGAATTCGCTCAATCAACAGCCTTACCGCTTGCTCATCTCCACAAGCGGCTGCTTTGTAAAGCTTCTCAATCAACTCCCTCGGCAACACAGACAGCGACTTAGAAGTCAGTTGCACAACAGGCTCATCCTGTTCGGACTTCCTAGACGACTCCTCTTCATAGATATAGCGAACTCCCAAATGAAGCGCCATCTTCTCAAAAATTACTGTTTCTCGGAACGGTTTGGCAACAAAGTCATCGAAGCCGTTCGACATGGCGAGTTCCTGGGTTTTAACAAAAGCATTAGCGCTCAAAGCAATAATCTTAGTGTTAGAACCGTTCGGCCGTGCTCGAATTTTTTGAGCAGCTTGAAAGCCGTCTAGAACAGGCATCCTCAAATCCATCCAAATTAAATGCGGCTTGTACTTTCGCCACAATTTAACAGCCAGGGTTCCGTTATCCGCGAACCACACAAGAAAGCCAGCCGACTTCAATATCTGAGTTAGCAGCAACCGATTTGCCGACTCATCGTCCGCTACCAGAATGCGATACATTTGTTGGTTGGATGCCAACCCCTTCACTCGTTTTTGCGGCAGTCTGTCATAAACTTCGCTCTCAGTAGCATGACTGACTTTAACGTAAAAACTAAAAACCGTTCCTTTCCCCACAGAACTTTTGACCTTAATTTCACCACCCATCAGCTTCACAAAAGAGTTACTGATTGGCAATCCCAAACCCGTTCCCGTTTGCGATTTTCTGCCAGCAGAAGCTTGCACGAACGGCTTAAACAAACGGCTAACCTCATCAGGCGCAATGCCTGGGCCTGTATCCTTCACAGAGAATTGGAGAAAGAATTTGGGTAAAGGTTTTTTAGCCATAGACTGAAGGCATTTTACAGTCAGCTTCACCCTACCCGCCCTGGCGGGGTGACAACCCCGCCAAAACCCGGAGCGGGTGAGGGGTTGACCGACTTGTGGTAAAAAAAGATAGGTCA